>JAITMV010000212.1 GCA_031277295.1 Burkholderiaceae bacterium
GCTCCAGACCGACCACGTTTTGCAGATACAAGATGCCGAAGGCCAGCATGGCGGCGCAGATCATCGCGATGGCGCCGAACACCAGGCGGGGCCGTTTGAGAAAAAGATCGAACACGTACACTTCTCCAATTCATTCATACTCCGCCAAAGCGCGGGTCAGTGACCAGACCAATCTGACCGCCATAAGTTCCATCTCGCCGACTTATAAAGCAGAGCAAGAGTTTGCAAGCTACTGTTTACATAGCGGGCAGCGGTTCAGCATCGAGCAATGATACGTCTCTCGCTTTGCCGCACATCGTGACACAGACACAAAGGTTGACGCGCATTCTGTCAAGCGGCAGCGAAAAAATTCTTGCAATTTCACTCCAGTGACCCGCGGCGCTGGGACGAATTTTTCAGGGCCGACTTTTTAGAGCGGCCATGACGCAATAAGCGGAAATCCAAATCTTGCGGCGGAAAACGCAATGGCACGAATCGCGCCAGTTTTGTGATGGGAGCAACAACGCCTTCCAAGCAAACCGCGACCTTACCATAATCGCCCATGTCCAACTGCATAAATACCCAATCGGTATCTGGCAATTGATCTCCGCTGGTTTTTGAAAAAAAGACCCGACCGGGTTCTTCAAAGTTCAGCGCAACGGTGTTCAGTGGTATTGATATGCCAACTCCGCAGGCTTTTAAGTAAGCCTCCTTCATGGTCCAATGATCGAGGAAGCGGTGACGGCGCGCATTCAATGGCAGCTTTCGCAAAGATGTGCGTTCATCGAGTGAAAAGATCATCGCGCTGTCAAGCAATTCATCGGCTACAGTGCTTAATTCAATATCCACGCCAACCGCATGTCCCTTGCAGATTGCTATCACGGCCATGTTTTCACTGTCTGAAATATTAAACTGCCATGCTGTCAGGTCATTATGATGTGAAGAGATGACTGGTTTTCCCTTGGATAGTATTGAAAATTGCCAATTTCCGGGCAAGACTGGGGCGTGTAAAGACAATGCGCATCGCAAAAGGGCGCGTGTTTGTAAATCTCTTTGTCTTAATGCGGGTGTCGCATAGCGTGCATTACGCTCTACCTCCGCCGGTGAGAGTATCTCCTGGTAGGCCCGCTGGAGTTCGGGAGCCAGTGGAATTTCCAGCGGGCTGAGATACAGAAAGAGGCAAGGTTGCCGAGAGAATTTTATGTTCGGTGCTGGCATTTGCGTAGCTATTACCTGAATCCGTGACCTCAAGAGGGGAGAGGCTTGCCCACAGAATAAAGTGTTTTGATTCTAGGGCTCACGGATTCAGGCTCTAAGGCATGACGCCTAATTGGCCGCGGCCTCTCGTAAGCTCAGGGGGCGCATGTCGGTCCACACGGTTTTGATGTGGGCCAGGCATTCATCTTTGCTGCCTTGCTTGCCTTCCGCGCGCCAACCCAGGGGTAATTCGGTTTTATAGGTTGGCCAGATCGTATATTGCTCTTCGTCGTTGACGATGACGCTGTAGGTGGTGGTTTCATTCATGGTCGGAGTTCTCCTTGACTTCATTGAGATTCAGAACCTCGGCGGTTCCGGGTGAAATGCGACTGCCGGGTAGCAGCATTGCAATACGGGTTAACGCGAGATCAAGCTCGGCCAGTCTGTATTCGTCTTGCTCGTCGCGCAGGCGCTCAGCGTGTTCTTCAACGGCGGCGGTACTGCCGCTGCCTGAGTCTTGGCGTTGGGCGGCAATAACAGATTGTTTTTGTGCCAGTTCGAGTCGGGCACGGGCCATTTGGATACGGTTTTCGGCCATGCGCACGTTCAGCTCGCCGCGCGCGCGGGTTTGCTGGCGTTGGCTGGCGTCACGCTCGGCGATCAAGTTCAGGCGGTTGACTTCGGCCTGGGCTTCGGCGACGCGGTTTTTCGCCAAGCCGCCATCGAACAGGTTGAAGGAGAAATTCAACCCGACGAAAGCTTGCCTGCGTCTGAAATCGTTAAAAGCGCCGGAATGGGTGTTTTCGCTACGGCCGATACCGGTGTATTCGGCGGCAAGGTTCAGTTGCGGCCTGGCCGCAGCGCGTTCGACTTTGACGGCTTCTTGCGCGGCGCTCACTTGTAGCCGGTCATACCTGGCTTCCAGCGAGGTGTCGGCCACTATTTTTATCCACGCCAGCTCGGAGGATATGGAGCCGGCGAAGTGACAACTGGGCGTGTTGGCGTGCGTCACGGGGACGCCTTGGTCGTTCTGCGACGCATTGAAGTCGGTTTGGGCGATTTCAAGGTCTTGCTGACTGGTGCGCAAGGCGAGCTGTTTTTCGGTCAAGACCAGTTCGGCCTCGCTGGTTTCAATGGCGGCGACGCGACCATTGTTGAAGCGTTGTTGCACGCGTTTGAGCGCTTTGAGGGCGTGGTTGGCGCGGCGTTGCGCGACGTCGCGTTTGATGCAGCCGCGGCGCAGTTTGAAGTAGGCCTGGGCGACTTCAAGCGCGACGTCGCGCAAGGCCATGCGGTGCTTGACTTCGGCGGCCCGGAGAGCTTGTTCCTGGCGTCCCATCTGCGCTTGAATCCGTCCGCCGGTATAGATGTCGTAGCGCAGTTTCAAGCCGCTTGAGGCTTGGTAGCGCGGTACGTCTTGCGTGACGGAAACCGTTGTCGGGGTAGTGGCTCCGGGCAGGATCGCGGACGCGGTAACGCCGGAGAAGGTATCGTAGTTATTGATGTCGCTCACATTGGCGCTCAAGTCCACGCGGGGCCAGCGCTGCGCACGCGCTTGATTCATGCGGGCGCGAGCGGCGTTGACTTCGGCCTGGGCGATGCGAACGCTTAAACGGTTTGACCTGCCGTGCTCAATGGCTTGTTGCAGTGTGATTGGCGTGGCGGCAGATACGGGCGCTGGCGCTGGTTGCGCCCAGGCCAAACGCGCAACCATCAAGACCGACACGACGGCAAGGCGCGCCGCCACCGGCCGCAGCGACCAGGCTGTCGCGCAAAGTAGCCGCCGTTTATTCATAACGCAACGCTTCCACGGGACGAAGCCGGGCGGCTCGCCAGGCGGGGTAGATGCCCGACAGCAGTCCGACCGATATGGCGACGACGAGGCTAAGCACGATCAGTGCCGTGGAGGGCATCAGCGGAAACCCGGTCAGCCGCGCCATAGCCAGGCTGACCGCGCCACCCACGGCCAGGCCGATGACGCCTCCAGCCAAGCTGATAAGGCCAGCTTCAAGCAGGAACTGCAACAGGATTTCGCTTTCCGTGCCTCCCAGGGCTTTGCGCACGCCGATTTCGCGCGTGCGCTCCAGCACCGACGTGCTCATGATGTTGAGGATGCCTAGCGCGGCCACGAACAGTGAGACCGAAGCGGCAACGATGCCGATAGTGGAGACGCTGCCCAGGATGTTCTGCGCCGTTTGCACGTGCTGCTCCGTCGTTTCGGTGTAGTACTGATACGCATCACGATGGCGCTGTCTCAGGAACTGGGCGGCTTGTTCGACAGAGGCCTTGGCAGATACGCCGACGCTGACCTCGGCTTGAAGCACGTCAATTTGATTGGTGTTGCGCAGGACTTGTATCCGTCGGTAAGGTACCAGGATGCGGTTGTTGGCGTCCTGTCCGCCAGTCGAGCCGATGCTGGCCAACGTCGAGCGATTCTTGGCCGCCAATACGCCAATGACCGTATAGCCTTCGCCATTGAGGCGAATTTCGCGCCCTACCGGGTTTTCTTGGGCGTCAAACAAATCCTTGCGGAGCTTTTCGCCAATGATGGCGACGTGGCGCGCTTGCCTGATGTCGAGTGCGTCAAAGCCCCGTCCGCCGACGATGGTGTCGTTGTTGATGGCAAGATAGTCGGTGCCAACGCCTTCAAGCTGCACATTGCTGCTGTAGCGCCGGCCAGCGCGCGCCATGATCGGGGTCTGAGCGCTGGGCCTGTCGTACATGAGCGGCGTCAAGCGCGTGAAGGCGGTGCAGCAACCGGATTCGCGTAATGCGATCAAGTCGCCATTGTCGATGCCGGTGCCGGTGCGCTTGACTCGGTAAGGGTCAACCAGCCGGGGATCGCGCACGATCCATACCGTGCGCAAGCCGAAAGTTTGCAACTCGGCGAATATCACTTGCTTGCCGCCTTGGGTGATGACGCCAATCAAGGTGACGGCGGTAATGCCGATGGCGATACCGGCAACACACAGGAAGGTGCGTAGCTTGCGGTCCCACAGGCTCCACCAGGCTTGCTGGCCGATGTCCCAGAACAGTTGCGCGCTCATGCAGGGTTTTCCTGGGCGATGCGGCCGTCGCGGATCACGATTACGCGCTCGGCATGGGCGGCGATCTCGCGGTCGTGGGTCACCATGATGATGGTTTTTCCTTGGCGGTGAAGGGCGCGGAAGATTTGCAGAATCTCACCGCCGGAAACTGAATCGAGGCTGCCAGTCGGTTCGTCGGCAATCAGAATGGCCGGCTCGCCCACCAGCGCGCGCGCGATGGCCACGCGCTGCTGCTGGCCGCCCGATAGCTGGGAGGGAAGGTGGTGCATGCGCTCGGCCAGCCCCACGCTTTGCAGCGCCAAGGCGGCGCGGCGTTGACGCTCAGCCGCGCGAACACGACCGTAGATCATCGGCAACTCAACGTTGCGCAGAGCGCTCAGACGCGGGATCAGGTTGAACATCTGGAACACGAAACCAAAATGGCGGTTGCGCAGTTGCGCCAGTTCGTCGGTGCTCAAGCCCTGGATGTGCCGGCCGTCCAGTTCATACGCGCCGGCGTCTATCGTGTCCAGACAGCCGAGCACGTTCATCAGCGTGGACTTGCCGGAGCCTGATGGCCCCATGATGGCGATGAATTCGCGCGCGCGTATTTCAACGCTGACGCCCTTGAGCACTTCCAGGCTCTGGGTGCCGCTGCGGTAGGTTTTGCGGGCTTCGCGCAGACAGATCATCGCGTATCACCGGCGGCAGCGACGCTGACCAGGTCGCCTTCTTTGAACACTTGGCCGCTGGGCACGGCCACGGTTTGGCCGGGCTCCAAACCGGAAAGCACCTCGGCATAACCGTCGCCAACCATGCCCAATGTGACCGGCTGGGCGTGCAGCCGTCCTGATTGCACGAGCCAGACGCTGGAATAACTTGAGGATGAAACCAGCGCCTCCAGCGGCAGCCGCATTTGCGCGGTACGCTCGCCGGCCAAAAGCCTGACATCCAACTGCTGATTGGGGCGTAGCGCCAGATTCGTGTGGGTCAGGCTGATCCAGACGGGCAGAAAGAGCGCATTGTCTTCCTTGCGCATGGCCGGCTCGATGCGCAGCACTTGTTCGTCAACGGCGTTTTCAGGAGAGTCCTGAAGCGAAACGCGCACCGACATGCCGGGTTTGATGTCGGGTGCGTCGCCTTGTTCGATGTGGGCGCGGATTTGCTGCTGGGCGGTATCGGTCAGCGTAAGCAACGCCTGGCCCGAGCGCACGACTTGGCCGGGATGGATGTGAGCCTCGGTCACCAGGCCGTCAATAGGCGCGCGCACGGTGGACTGCGCCATGCGCATCTTGGTCAGCGCGACTTTGGCCAGCGCTTCGCGGCGCTGCACCTGTTCCATGGCCAAACGCTGCCGAGCATCGATGAGCTTATTCAAGGGTTCGGCGCCAGCGGCGTGGTCTTGGCGCAAAACTTCGACCTGGCGCTGCTGCTGGACGATGGAGGTATCGATTCTCGTGACGGCCAGTTGGTCGATGGCCAACTGCTGTTCCACTTCCCGCTGATCGAGCCGCACCAGCGGCTGGCCTTGCGTCACGATGGCGCCGGTTTTGACCAGCACTTGCTCAATACGGCCATCAGCGGTTGTGCCGACCTGCACGCTGTCGGGGCTGCTGACAACCCCCGTGGCACGAATGTAGAACTGAACCGGTCCGGAATCGACCGCGATGGTTTTGACCGCAAGCGGTTGGGTATTATCGCCGAAGCCGCCAAAGCCGATAAACAACAATCCGGCCCCCACGAATGCGGCGGCGATCCACCAGCGTATGCGTTTTTTCATTTGCTACGACAGAATGAAATCCAGAATGACAGATCGCTTTATGACGCGCGCTGATTCAATTTTTGACATAGCCAGTTGGCCAGCGCTGGAGCGTATTGCGGCTTCAGTGCGGTCATATGGTTTCCCGGTCCACGCCAAGCTTCCAGCCCAGGTATCCAGCGACGCCAATCGGTGGTCACCTGAACGAATTCCTGCTCCTGCGCGTGGTGCTCCAGTTTGGGATCAGTCAGCAAAACCAGATTCGCGGGCACGGGGTATGTTGCTCCAGGGTGGTAGGTGGTTCGCAGCGCGGCGGCCATTGTTCTGATCGTTCCAGTCAAAATATCAGGCGTTGTTTGGCGCGGCATCAGTTGTGCTTTTACCGCCTGTTGATGCAATAGCGCGAGCTGTTCTGTTGATTCGAGTGACTCAAGCGTTTCTCGGTTAATGCCCAAAGAGGATTCCAGCGTCATTTCCCAAATTTCCACCAATTTCATGAGAACATCAACGCGTGTGTATTCACGAATATAATCAGGATCGCTCTGCGGCGCTTCAGTGTCGATTAACGTTAGTGAGGAAGCAGGCCGGCCCGCTTCCTGTAGCCGGAGAGCCATTTCAAATGCCACCCAGCCACCAAAAGAGTGCCCCAAAAGATGTACCGGCCCAACGGGACAGGCTTCATCCAACGCCTTCAGATATGTGGATGCTGCGGCAGAAATCGTTGAATGAGGAACATCAATGCCATTCAATCCACGCGGTTGAAGACCATAGACTTTCCAGTGTTCATCCAGCGCGTCTGCCAGGCTGGCGAAGCTGGCGACGCTTCCCCCTGCGCCGGGGATGCAAAATAATGATCCCTTGGCACGCAAGGTGGTTCGAATAGAGACTAGCGCCAAGTCTTCAGGCGTTGTTTTTTGAATGGTTTTTTCAGCCTGTTCATGAATGCAACGAGAAATTTCGGCGCCAAGAGCGGCCACGTTCGGCTCATTTACCATTGTTTTATGATCGCCTGGAACCAAAATGGAAGATAATTGATCCTCAGAGAGAGTTTTACCCCAACCAAGTGAAGGTTCTGATGCATTATTATCTTGAGCAATAAAAAGATGAACAGGGATATCAATTGGTTTAACTTCGTACATGTTACTGGCTTCTATATGCATGCGAGCCAATGAAAGATATGAACGAACATCCACCAAAGTCAGAGCATCAAGACCCTCCGGAACAAGAGAAAGTTCAACACATTTTCTCAACAATGCATCCAAATCAGTTGAATCAATGGAGTTCAATTCTTTTAATGCAGCATCCGAAGGATTTTGTTCCAGAATTTTTTGATACAATATGTCGCTCTCAGTCACAACTTTTTTTGTTGTATTATAGTAGGTATCTAGCAAGCCTAGAAACTTCACACTTTCATTATCTCCAATCAACTGTGAAGCAATTTCATAAGCAAGCATTCCACCAAAGGACCAGCCAGCAATACGATAAGGCCCTTTCGGTTGAATTTCTCGAATCGCTCGAATGAAGCAAGTCGCCATGCCTTGCAAAGTGCGTAGTTTTCGTTTATATGATTGATCCGCAGTTAAACCATATACAGGAATATTGGCATCTATGTGGCGCGTCAATGCATTTCCCCAAGATGAAATTTCACCGAACACTTCATGCACCAAGAAAAGTGGGGGGGCATTACCATCGATGCGAAAGGAAACAACGTTCATTTGATTGGGGCAATGATTTAGCATTTCTTTCGCGAGTGCTTGCACACTGGGATAAGAAAAAACTTGTGATAAAGATACGCTTAGACCTTCTCGCTTTAATGCACCGAGCAGTTGAACCGCCAGCAGCGAGTGGCCTCCCAATTCAAAGAAGTTGTCGTGGCGCCCTACCCGCTCTATCTTCAGTAGCTCAGACCAGATTTGGGCCAGCTTTTGCTCTATCTCTCCTTCGGGCGCTTCGTAGCCTCGGCGGGCGTAGGCCTCGCCTTCGGGCGCGGGCAA
>JAITMV010000058.1 GCA_031277295.1 Burkholderiaceae bacterium
GCCGGCCCGGTGCCCTTGTACGGCACGGTCGTCATGTCGGCCTTGAGCGCGGTCTGGAACATCAGCCCGCACAGGTGCGATGCCGATCCCAGCCCCGCGTTGGCGAGGTTGGCCTTGTCCTTGTTCTGGCTGATCCATTGCGACAGCTCGGCGTAGTTATTCGCCGCCAGCGACGGTTTGCTGACCACCACCATCGGCACCTCGTTGATCAGGCCGAGGTATTCGAAATCCTCCGGCTTGTATGACAAGCTGCGGTACAGCGCCGGCGTGGTTGCCATGGCGACGTGCGTGACCAGCAGCGTGTGGCCATCGGGCGCGGCGCGCGCTACCTTGGCTGTGCCGATGGTGCTGCCGGCGCCACCCAGGTTTTCGATCACGATCCTGGCGCCGCCCAGCGGCTGGCGCAGCGCCTCGGCCAGATCGCGCGCTACTTTGTCGGTCGGGCCGCCAGCGGCAAACGGCACCACGATGGTGATCGCCTTGCTGCCCGGAAACGACTGGGCCTGCGCGCCTGCGGCCAGCAGCGCGGCGGCGGCGGCGACGGTCAACTGAAACAGCTTGCTCATCATGAAGGCACTCCTTGGGTTGACAAATGCGAAATGAAAGAAAGAAATTCTCTGATCTTACAGGTGGATACATCGGTGATCACTCGACATTTGTCAAACAAAGCCGCGGCGCCTTGTTTGTCGAACGTTCGGGCAATGGCATCCGCTTTGACAGGCAGGCGGGGTGGCGGTCATGGCTTCTTCGTGAGCAGTTTTTTCTTCGCCAACTCAAGCTGTTGAATGCTTTTGTCCGGCGCGGGCAGATTTTCCGGCATGGTGCCACCCAGTTCCTTGATGGTCTGCCGCACCTTCTTGCCCACCTCCTGATGTGTCTGGTTGGCCCGCGTCTTGCCGCGTACCTGGTCGCGGCGCAGCTTTTCCTCGGTCTGCGTGGCGCGAAACAAGTTGGCTGCTAGTTCGGTACTGCCCATGTGATCCAGAATCTTCTGACTTTTCTTCAACCCCTTATGAGCGTGGATATCCTTGGCGCCCAGGCCGCCGTACAAACCCTTGTAGCCGTGATCTTGAAAGACGGCGTAGTCCAGCGCGGTCTCGACTCCGGCATTCTTGGCGGCCGCGGCGAGTTGCTTGTTGTGCGTGGCCAGTTCATTGCGAATGGCGAGGCGCTTTTCGTCTTCGGACAGTTGCGCGAACTTTGTTTCATCGGCAAGCTCCTGCCGACGGGTCTGAAGGGCAAAGTAGGTTTGCCCGTTGGCGATCACCGGTTTGGCCGGATCGCCGTTCTGCACGATCAGGTAGCAGGCGTAGCGTGACAGACGTACATCATCCACCTCGCGCTGTGCGCCGGAGCCGATGTCGACCATTTTGCGGTCATCCGCAAAATGGTAGGCAACCGACTCGCCACTCTGGCGACAGGCTTGGCTGGCGCGCTCCAGAACCGGGACGAAATTGCGCCATTGCGGATAGTCCAGCAGCGGCGCGAGATCGCGCGCCGACCAACGCTCGGCACCATTTGCGTCGTGTTGGCGAATGCCGTCAAAGGTGGCTTGGCGTTGGTTGTTGATTTTTTTCTCGGTCATACGGCGGCTCCTTGAGGGCTTATTCAGCGAGGCCTCAATCGTAGCTGCGCCCGTCCTCAATGACCTTGCCGTCGTTGGGCAGTGAGCCGGGGACGACGATTTCGACTTCGCCGCGCAGCTTGGTCACCTCGCGCAGGCTTTCAGCGACGCGGGCGGCCAGTCCTTCTTCGGTCGTGGCTTCGATCAGGAGTTTGAGCTGGTCGTTGGCCATCGCGCCGCTGACGACCAAGCGCGCCCGGCCGATTGCGGGAAAGCGCCGCACGATTTCGGCCACCTGAGCCGGATGGACGAACATGCCGCGGATTTTGGTGGTCTGGTCGGCGCGGCCAAGCCAGCCTTTGATGCGGGTGTTGGTGCGTCCGGTCGGACACGCGCCGGGCAGCACGGCGGATAGGTCGCCGGTGCCGAAGCGGATCAGCGGGTAATCGGGGTTGAGCACCGTGACCACGATTTCGCCGACTTCGCCCGCGGCCACCGGGTCGCCGCTGCCGGGGCGCACGATTTCGGCGATGACCTGCTCGTCAATCACCAACCCCTGGCGGGCGCGCGTTTCGTAGGCGATCAGGCCGGCGTCGGCGGTGGCGTAGCACTGGTACACGGCCAGGCCACGTTCGGCGAACTCGTCGCGCAGGCTGGGCGGAAAGGCTTCGCCGCTAACCAGTCCCTTGGTCAGACTGCTGATGTCGATGCCGGCGGCCTGCGCTTTTTCGATCAGGATGCGCAGAAAGCTCGGCGTGCCGATGTAGCCGTGCGGACGCAAATCGGCAATCGCTTGCAACTGCTGCTCGGTCTGCCCGGTGCCAGCCGGGAACACGGTGCAGCCAATGGCGTGCGCGCCGGACTCCATGATGAACGCGCCGGGCGTCATGTGGTAGCTGAAGGCGTTGTGGGCCAGATCGCCTGAGCGAAAGCCCGCCGCGTACAGCGCCCGCGCGGCGCGCCAGTAGTCGGGCGCGGCGCCGCCGGGTTCGTAGATGGGGCCGGGGCTGGCGTACAGGCGCGGCATGGCGGCGCCGTAGCGGATGGCGGCAAAGCCGCCGAAGGCGTCCCGGCCCGCCGCGCGAGAAGCTTGCTGGCGCGCCAGCAGTTCGTTTTTGCGGGTAACGGGCAGCCGCGCCAGCGCCGCGCGCGAGGCGATGGCGGCGGCGTCGATGCCGGCCAGTATCTCGCCCATCGCCGCGCTGCGCGCCTGGGCGTGCGCCACGTGGCGCGGCAACGCGGCCATCAGCGCCGCTTCACGCGCTTCGGGGTCGCGCGTTTCTAGGGGGTCGAGGTGTTCGCTCATGAGAAACAAAAAAATGACAGATGACGAAATGACTAACCAAGTCATGCGCCGCAGGCGCGTCATTAAAGCGAAGCGAAGTCATTTCGTCATCCCCTCAAGCCAGCCAGCGCTTGCGCCGCCGGTAGCTTTTGACATCGCGAAAGCTCTTGCGCTCGCCGCCGCCGACGCCGAGGTAGAACTCTTTCACGTCCTCGTTGCTGGCCAACTCGCTGGCCTGGCCGTCCATGACGATGCGGCCGCTTTCCATGATGTAGCCGTAGTCGGCGTACTTCAGCGCCATGTGGGTGTTCTGCTCGGCCAGCAGGAAGGCGACGCGCTCCTTGC
>JAITMV010000109.1 GCA_031277295.1 Burkholderiaceae bacterium
AACGAGGCGTACCTGATGCACACCTCGACCAGCCCGCAGTACAGCATCATCGCCAGTTGCGACGTCGCCGCCGCCATGATGGAGCCGCCCGGCGGCACCGCGATGGTGGAAGAAAGCATTGTCGAGGCGCTGGACTTTCGCCGCGCCATGCGCAAGGTGGCGCAGGACTTCGGCGCCGACGACTGGTGGTTCAAAGTCTGGGGGCCGGAGGCGCTGGCGCCAGAAGGCACCGGCACCGCCGAGGACTGGATTCTCAAAAACGGCGGCGGCAAGGGCGCCAGTTGGCATGGCTTCGGCAAGCTGGCTTCCGGCTTCAACATGCTCGACCCGATCAAGGCCACCATCGTCACGCCCGGTCTCAATCTGGACGGCAAGTTCGACAAAAAAGGCATTCCCGCCAGCATCGTCACCAAGTTTTTGGCCGAGCACGGCGTGGTGGTCGAAAAAACCGGCCTCTACAGCTTTTTCATCATGTTCACCATCGGCATCACCAAAGGCCGTTGGAATACCTTGCTGACCGCGTTGCAGCAGTTCAAGGACGACTACGACCGCAACCAGCCGATGTGGCGCATCATGCCCGAGTTCTGCGCCCAGCACCGCCGTTACGAGCGCATGGGCTTGCGCGATCTGTGCCAGCACGTGCACCAGCTCTACGCCAAATACGACATCGCGCGCCTGACCACCGACATGTACCTCTCCGAGCTGATCCCGGCCATGAAGCCCGCCGACGCCTACGCCTGCATCGCCCGCCGGCAGGTCGAGCGCGTCGAGATCGACCACCTGCAAGGCCGCATCACCACCAACCTCATCACGCCGTATCCGCCCGGCATCCCGCTGCTGATTCCGGGCGAGGTGTTCAATCGCAAGATCGTCGACTACCTGAAGTTCGCGCGCGAATTCGCCCGCTTGCTGCCCGGCTTCGAGACCGACATCCACGGCCTGGTCGAGCAGCGCGACGACAATGGCGGCGTGCGCTTTTTCGCCGACTGCGTGGCGCAGTCTGGGCTATCATCGTAAAAAACCGCAGCCCGCCGCTTTTGTTACCCTCACAAAAACTGTATGAGCACTGGCATTCCTGGCTTAGCTCACGTTTACCTCTTAGGTCAGCGCGCTATGCACTCGCCAGCACCATGCTCGCCGCGCCATGCGGCGTTACTCGTCCTCGCGGGCATTGGCTTGGCGGCGTCCTCGCGCCTTGCCTGGAACGCCGATCACGGCACTGGCGAGTGCGTTCAACTGCGGTTTTTAGGATCATGCAAACCTAGAAAGGAGAAACGATGTTTCCTGAATACCGCGACCTCATTACCCGCCTCAAAGGCGAAGGCACCAACCAACGTTTTCTGAGCCTGTTCGAGCGTCACAACGACCTCGACCACCAGGTCAAGTCGCTGGAAGGTCACGACGCTGGCGGCATCCACGCCGAGATCGAAACACTGAAAAAAGAGAAGCTGCGCGTCAAGGACGAGCTGTACGCCATTCTGCGGCAGGAAGCGGCGGCGGCCAGGTAAGACAAACAAGTCCATCCGCGTCCGGTGCGCAAGCCGTGCCGGGTGGTCGCTTAATTAATGATAGCTGACCATGCAGTGTGTGGAAAGACCTTCGATATGAACTCATCGGAAGTCTTTTTACATGAAGCATAGTTGGCTATTTGTTTTTGGGTGTTTTCCTTGCTGGGGCTGCTTGCCTGCTCGCGCATGAAGCCGGCAAAGTGTGACAAGCCCTGGGGCGGCAGGGCGGCGCTGGTACAGTGCGCAGCGTGCTAAAGCGCGCCAGTCAAGCCAGTTAATCCTAGCAGGCTGCTGAAATACTGTTTTGAATTTTCGCGCTGATAGAGAAAAACTATTTCGTGTCGAAAACTGGCCCCGTTTTCATGCAAAAAACGCCCGTAAAACAAGGTAACGATAGCTGTCATCAATCAAGCGATCCTTGCAAAACAGTATTTCAGCCGCCTGCTAGGGTTAATTTTTTAGGCGTTAGGCATTCTCGGTAATCTGCGTTCACTGGTGAACGTCAGCCTTCTCGGCAGCGAACAAGGTTGTTATACTTAAGTATAATAATCTGAAAGGAGCGCACTCCATGTACACCACAAACCTTCGCAAAGTTGGCGGTTCCACCATGCTGGTCGTACCGCCAGCCTTCCTGGATCAGCTTCATCTCCAAGCTGGCGCAACGGTCAGCCTGACCATCAGCGATGACCGCTTGGTCATCGAGTCGGTCTCACGTCCTCGCTACACGATGGCCGAACTACTGGCGGCCTCTGATTACTCGCAGCCTCAGCCTCCCGATCAACGCGAATGGGTGGATGCACCGGTCGCAGGGAGAGAGCTGATTTGAAGCGGGGTGACATCTTCATGGTCGATCTTGACCCGACCCAGGGGCGCGCGCGGCAGGGGCATCGTCCAGTGCTCGTTATTTCTCCCGACAGCTTCAACCAAGCGACCGGCCTACCTGTGATCGTACCCATCACGAACGGCGGTGACTTTGTTCGCCGCATCGGTTTTGCCGTGCCGCTTTCCGGCATAAAAACAACCGGCATTGTGCGCTGCGACCAACCTCGCGTCCTTGACCTCAAAACCCGCAATGGACGCCGGGTAGAGAGCGTCCCACCATTCATCCTGGCAGAGGTCTTGGCAAAAACGGGCACGATTTTTCAATAACGTCCCTTGTGTACGGTGTTTTCATCCGCAAAATTTTCAGGTTTGCCTAAATGAGAGTGTGGTTATTGCGCCGATAGAAAATCCAACAAATATGGCATGTTGGGCAACACTCTTTCCCTCGTGGTATGCTATCTATTCAGCGTCAGGCTTATCAAGCATCATTCCCCCGAACTCGTAAAATCTGAATCCGTGACCTCAAGAAGGGAAGGCCCCACCTGCAAGGTGATGCGTTTCCCTCTTCAATTCACGGATTCCGGACAAAAGAAAAATCATCATGTTTTTAAAGAAAGAAAATATCAAGTGGAAGGTGCAAGGAGCATTATTGACCTTGGCTTTTGGATTGACTGTGGCCGTATCTGCTCATGCTGATGCTGATTTGTCAAAATTGAAAATATGGAATGGCGTGAAGCCGGGCATGTGGCTGCACACCTTCACAACGATACCAAAAAATCATGGTATACCTGATCGGCGTGAACAAGGGTGTGTCTCTGCGGCTCAACTGCGGCAGATGGTTAAAGAGGGTGATGATCCCAATATGATAAAATGCTCGCTTATCTTGGAGCTTGATACTCCGAATAAGGCTGTATATACAGTGCATTGTCCTGCTTTCATGAACATGCCTCAATATCCGATAGAAATTGTTCGCGGTCATGGAATGGAGCATTGGATTGTGACGGCTAAAATGCCTGCTTCTAATGGAGGGCCTGCAATAGAATTCAAGAGTGAATACACCCGCTTGGGCGCATGTAAAGCACCTTGACAAGTCTGCGCGAGCAAAGCGCGCCCGAATGCGGGATGCGCCGGTCGCGACAGATTTGTTCAGGGCGACGCTTCATCCGAGACAAGCTCCGGTTTGAAACCCCGCCCTTCAGGGCGGCAAGCCGTAGTGCCCCCGGCCTGAAGGCCGGTTCTGGATAGTTGCTCCAGTTTTTCTGCGGATGAGCGCTTCTTTAGTTTGGGATGGGCTGCAAGGCGCAATCCGCAGCCAATGGCCCGTGTCATGGGCAAGGATTGCTTGCGCTGCAGCGCTTCTTAAGCCAGCGCCGGGATCGTGAACACGTTCTTGGAGGTTGCTTGAACGCAAACCGGTTTCATGCACCGTGTTTTTCAGTTCTGCGAAAATTCTCGCCATGAACGCCACGAACGTTGTTGAATTGATGCATGGCTTGGGTGAGCAGGCGCGCGCCGCCTCGCGGGTCATGGCGCGCTCCGGCGCTGCCGCGCGCAGTCGGGCATTGCGTGAGTTGGCGCGGCTGTTGCGCGAGCAGGCCGAGCCGTTGCAGGCGGCTAACCAGGGCGACCTGGCGCGCGCGCGCGAGGCCGGGCTGGCCGAGCCGATGGTGGACCGGCTCAAGCTGACGCCGCAAGCCATCGAAACCTGCGCCTTGGGCTGCGAGCAATTGGCGGTGATGTCGGACGTGATTGGCGACGTGGTGGGACTCAAGCAACAGCCCAGCGGCATACGCGTTGGCCAGATGCGGGTGCCGATTGGCGTGTTTGGCATGATTTACGAAAGCCGCCCCAATGTCACCATTGAGGCGGCCAGCCTGTCGATCAAGAGCGGCAACGCCTGCATCCTGCGCGGCGGCAGCGAGGCGGTGGATTCCAACCGGGCGCTGGCGGCGCTGGTACGGCAGGCGCTGGCCGCCGCCGATTTGCCACCCGACGCGGTGCAACTGGTGCCGACGACCGACCGCGCCGCCGTGGGCCAGTTGATCGCCATGCCGGATTTTGTTGACGTCATCATTCCGCGCGGCGGCAAGGGGTTGATCGAGCGCATCAGCCGCGAGGCCAAGGTGCCGGTCATCAAACACCTGGACGGTAACTGCCACACTTACGTGGACGACCCGTGCGACCTTGATCTGGCGGTGAAGGTGACCGACAACGCCAAGACGCAGAAGTACAGCCCTTGCAACGCTACCGAAAGCCTGCTGGTGGCGCGCGGCGTGGCGGGCGCGTTTTTGCCGCGCATCGGCGCGTTGTTCGCGGCCAAGGGCGTGCAGATGCGCTGCGACGCCGAGGCGCTGGCGATTTTGAAGTCCAGCGCGCCGACGGCGGACATTACCCCGGCGCAGGAGTCCGACTGGGCCGAGGAGTACCTGGCGCCCATCATCAGCATCAAGGTAGTGGCGGGTCTGGATGAGGCCATCGCGCACATCAACCGCTGGTCCAGCCACCACACCGACGCGATTTTGAGCACCGACCACCGCCACGCGCAGCGTTTTTTGCGCGAAGTCGATTCGGCCAGCGTCATGGTCAACGCCAGCACGCGCTTTGCCGATGGCTTCGAGTACGGCTTAGGCGCCGAGATCGGCATCAGCACCGACAAATTCCACGCCCGCGGGCCGGTGGGCATTGAGGGGCTGACTTCGCTGAAATGGATCGTTCTAGGCGAGGGCGAAGTGCGGGGTTGAGTCAATATTGTTCGCTTGACAAATACCCGTTCAGGCTGAGCTTGTCGAAGCCGGGGCGCAGGGCAACGACCAAGCTCAGCCTGAACGCTCAGGGATGTACACGACAAAACAAAACCCGCTCCAGACGCTTCAGTGAACCGCATTGAGGTTTGACCCGCTTTCGCCGCCGCTACACTGCGGACTCCCGCAGTTTTGCCGTTACTCATGGTTCCCCATCTCATCACCGCGCTGACCGGCCCCATCAACGAACTGGAGCAGCGCCTGCTGGACGCCACGCCGGTCATCGAGCGCTGGTTTCGATTGGAGTGGATGGAGCATACGCCGCCGTTGTATTGCTCGGCGGACATTCGTAACGCCGGCTTCAAGCTGGCGCCGGTGGACACCAACCTGTACCCCGACGGCTGGCACCATTTGTCGCCGGAGATGCTGCCGCTGGCGGTGCAGGCGGCGCAGGCGGCCATCGAGAAGATTTGCCCGGAGGCGCGCAATTTGCTCATCGTGCCGGAAAACGGCAAGCCGTCCAGCTTTTACCTCGCCAGCCTGCAACGGCTGAGGGAAATTTTCCGCATGGCGGGGCTGAACGTGCGCTTCGGCTCCATCGACCCGGCGCTGGGGCGCAACGTGACCGTGGCGCTGCCCGATGGCGAGAAATTGACGCTGGAGCCTGCACAGCGCACGCGCTACCGCATCGGGTTGAAGGACTTCGATCCCTGCACCGTCGTGCTCAACAACGATCTGTCGGCTGGCGCGCCCGGCATTCTGGAAGAGCTGCGCGAACAGTACCTGCTGCCGCCGCTGCAAGCAGGCTGGAGCGTGCGCCGCAAAAGCCGCCATTTCAAATGCTATGAAGGAGTAAGCAAGCGGTTCGGCAAGCTGATCGGTATCGATCCTTGGCTGATCGCCCCGCTGTTCGCCAGTTGTGGCGAGATCGACATTCATGAGCCGAGCGGCGACGAGTGTCTGCGCAGCAACGTCGATGCTTTGCTGACCAAGATCCGTCGCAAATACAAGGAGTACGGTATCGCTGAAAAGCCTTTCGTCATCGTCAAGGACGATCATGGCACGCACGGTATGGGCATCATGACCGTGCGCGACGTGAAAGACCTCGACCGGCCCAGCCGTCCACCGATGCAAGACAAGGCTGGCGCTGTGCCGCGTGGCGAGGTCATCATTCAGGAGGGCGTGCTGACGCGCGAGCGCATTCACGACGCTGTCGCCGAGCCGGTGGTTTACATGATCGACCGCTACGTGGTCGGCGGCTTTTATCGCGTACACGCCGACCGCGCGGAGGACGAAAACCTGAACGCCCCCGGCGCGAAGTTCGTGCCGTTGGCCTTCGCCGCCGCGCAGTTGCCTCGCCCCGGCGTCAAGGCCGGCGCCAGCGCGCCGAACCGCTTTTACATGTACGGCGTGATCGGCCGGCTGGCGCTGGTGGCGGCCAGTTATGAGCTGGAAGCGACCGATCCGGAGATGCAGGATGAGGGGTAGCGTTGGGCGAGTACCGTAGGGGCAACCCTTGTGGTTGCCCTGCGTGCCTGACAACGATGGCGTCCAGTGGTCACGAGGGCAACCACAAGGGTTGCCCCTACGCAAAGCGGTTTTGTGCGTCGCGGGTCGTGCGAAGCGCGGTGGACAACTGGAATGCAACGAAGTGAAATTCCAGCTTCAACCGGTAAATTGCTGGACTTGCGTTTCACTCCATTTCAACTTGCGGCCCTGCTTCCAGAAGAAAACCCCGCCAGCCCACTCGATGACGACTCAGCTCGGGCTCGTTCAATCGCGGTTTCTAGGTTTAACAAAGATTGGAGTTACCCCATGAACACCATGACGTACAAGGGCTACTCGGCCCGCATCGATTACGACGACCGTGACGAAATTTTCATCGGTCGCATCTTGGGTATTGACCACATCATTGGCTTTCATGCCGAGAGCGTCGGCGAACTGCGTAGCGCCTTTCATGAGGCAGTGGACGACTACTTGGCAAGCTGCAAAAAGCTCGGCAAGGAACCTCAACGCGCAGCCAGCGGCAGGCTGATGCTACGCATCGCACCCGACGTGCACAAAGCTGCCCTCATCACCGCACAAGCAAACGGCAAGAGCCTCAACCAATGGGCCGAGCGCGTTCTTGCGGCTGCCGCACAAGCAAATTGACGGGTTACGCACAGCCAGCGCGCCCTCCGCCCTCCGTCGAACGCTCGGACGCACCCCCGTCTTCAACCGCCATCCAATCCTGCCTCGCCGCCCGCCGCCTTGCCCGCCCCGCCGCGTCCGCCATGCGCTTGCGCCACCGCCTGGCTTTCAAGCCGCGTCATGTCCAGCAGGTTGCCGATCAGCGCATGCAACTGCCGCGCCTGCGCGACGATGGTGTCGGCGGCTTCGCGGTGTTGGGTGGCGCTGTTTTCGGGCAGCGCGCGCAGCGATTCGGCCTGCGCGATCAGCGCTGTCAGCGGCGCGCGCACGTCGTGTGAAATGGTATCGAGCAGCGTGTTGCGCAGGCGCTCGGTCTCGATTTCGACTACCGCCTGCCGCGCGATTTCGACGTAGTGGACGCGCTCCAGCGCGATGGCGATCTGGCGCGCCAGCGTGTCGAGCTGCTGCGCCTGTTCGGGGATCAGCAGCCAGCGCGGGCGCGCGGGTTCGAGCGCGAGCACGCCGCGCACGCGCATGGGCGCTTTCAGCGGCACGTAATGCCACGGCTGCGCGGCCAGCGTGTCGGTCGCTAGGCCGGCGGGCTGGCCGTGCTGGAAGACCCAGTCGGCCACGCCGGGGTCGAAACCGGGCGGGGGATCGGCGGGCATGACCAGACGGTCTTGCGCGTCGGCTGACAACACCTGCGCGCGACCGCCGAAATGCCCCTGCACGGCGGCCGCGCCGAGCGTGGCGACCTGGCTGCTTTCAAGCGCCGCCGACAGCTCGCGCGTGAGTTCGAACAGTGACTGCGCGCGCCGCTCGCGACTGGCCGACACGCTGGCGGCAAAGCGCAGCCCGGCGGTGAGCTGGCCGACCAGCAGGCCCACGGCCAGCATGACGCCAAAGGTCAGCGCGTATTCCATGTCACTGAAGGAGAACGACCAGCGCGGCGGGATGAATACGAAGTCGAAGGCCACCACGTTGAGCGCCGCCGCCAGCGCCGCCGGGCCGCGCCCAAAGCGCAGCGCCACGCCAACCACGCCCGCCAGAAACAGCATCACGATGTTGGTCGCCTCCAGCAGACCCGCCAGCGGCAGGGTCAGCAGCGTGACGGCGACGCTGCTGGCGGCGGCCCAGGCCCACGCGGGCCATTGGGGGGGGCGGCGCTCCTGGTCTTCGACGGCGGCGTCGCCGCGTCCGCTGCCGGGCGCGCCCTGTGGCAGTCGGCGCGAACTCTCGGCGTGCGCGATTTCAATGATGTCGAGGCCCGGCGCATGGCGCGCCATGCGGCGCGTCAGCGCGGGCCGCCACCAGCGCCGCCAGCGGCCTGACGGCGCGCCACGCCCGAGCATCAGCGTCGCGCAGTTGAGCCGCCGCGCCTGCGCGGCCAGCGCGATGGCAACGTCCTCGCCGCTCAACACCGCTGTTTCGGCGCCCAGCGTTTCGGCCAGTTTGAGTACCGCCAGAATGCGGTCGCGCCCGGCGGCTTCGAGCCGTTGCAGGCGCGGCGTTTCGACGTAGGCGGCATACCAGCGCACGTTGAGCTGCCCGGCCAGCCGCGCCGCGGCGCGTACCGTTTGCGCCGCGACTTCACCAGGGCCGACGCAAGCCAGGATCGCGTCCGAAGTGTGCCAGGCCGGCAGCCCCGCGTCGCCCTGCGGCCCGGACTGCTCGATGCGCCAGTCGCGCACGTCGTCCTCGACGCGCTCGGCGGTGCGGCGCAGCGCCAGTTCGCGCAGCGCGATCAGGTTGCCCTTGCGGAAAAAATTCTTCGCCGCGCGCTCGGCCTGTTGCGGCATGTAGACCTTGCCGGCGGCCAGCCGCGCCGTCAGTTCGTCGGGCGTGACGTCGACCAGCACCACTTCGTCGGCGCCATCGAGCACCGAGTCGGGCACCGTCTCGTGCACGCGCACGCCGGTGATCGAGCCGACGGTGCCGTTCAGGCTTTCGAGGTGCTGGACATTGAGCGCGGTCCACACGTCGATGCCCGCGTCGATGAGTTCTTGCACGTCCTGCCAGCGCTTGGCGTGGCGCGAGCCGGGGGCGTTGCTGTGCGCGAGTTCATCGACCAGCAGGATTGCGGGCTTACGCGTCAGCGCGGCGTCGAGGTCGAACTCAGGCAAAGTATGGCCACGGTGCTCGATCTTGCGTGGCGGCAGCACGGCCAGGCCGTCGAGCAGCGCGGCGGTTTCGCTGCGGCCATGCGTTTCGACCACGCCGACCATGATGTCGCGGCCGGCGGCGCGCTCGCGCTGCGCGGCGCTAAGCATGGCCCAGGTCTTGCCG
This sequence comes from Burkholderiaceae bacterium, assembly GCA_031277295.1. Lineage (GTDB taxonomy): Bacteria > Pseudomonadota > Gammaproteobacteria > Burkholderiales > Burkholderiaceae_C > Ottowia. The sequence continues at coordinate 9,488 of JAITMV010000109.1, forward strand.
ACGCCGGCGCTGGCGCCGAAGTAGATGCGCAGCCGCCCGCACGGGGCGCGTTCTTCGCCGGCGCGCAACTGCGCCAGCAGGGCGTCGGGATCGGGGCGTGGGTCGTCGGTCATGGGGGT
>JAITMV010000152.1 GCA_031277295.1 Burkholderiaceae bacterium
CCGTGCGGCCCAAGCGGCTGCGCAAGTCGGTGCAAAAACTCCGTCAGGCGCTCGACCAACGCGGCCGCCCTGCCCTGGCGCAAGACAGCGGCCTCGACGCCGTCGCCGGCCAACTGCGCCAGTTACTGGCCACCCTGCAAGGCGGCGCGATGTCCGTCGCGCCGCTGCGCCAGTTACAGGTCAGCCCGGCGGGCGCGGGCATGGGCACCATCCGCATGGTGCCGATGGATGACGTGCTGTACCTGCAAGCCGCCGACAAATACGTGCGCGTCGTCACCGCCAGCGGCGAACACCTGCTGCGCACCCCGCTGAAAGACCTGCTGCCTCGACTCGACGCGCGCCAGTTCCGGCAAATTCACCGCTCCACCCTTGTGCGCGCCGACGCCATCGACACCGTGCAGCGCGACGAAGCCGGCAAACTGCACCTGCGCCTGCACGGTAGCCCCGACCGGCTCACCGTCAGCCGGCTGTATGCGCATTTATTCAAGGCGATGTAGCCACCGCCCTATCAGCGGTGACGATCGCCCCGATAAGCCCGATGGCGATAAACCGGACGCCCGTAATGCACCCGCGCCGGGCGGTACACCGGACGCGGTACACCGTAATACACCGGCGGCGCGACGTATGCCGGGGCGTAATATGGATACGCTGGGTAATACGCCGGCTGCGGATACACCGCCGCCGGCGCGCCGACGCCGATGGCTACGCCAGGAACACCCACGCCCACCGACCAGTGCACATCGCGCGCTTGCGCCACGCCGACGGCACCCAACGCGCCGCCAGTAACCAGCAGACCGGCGACCAGGATACGCTGCATTGTCTTCATGTCGGATTCCTTTCAATCCGTAGCCGGGGAAACCCAGCCACACAGCAAATTTAACGCTTTGAAGTGAAATACAGAACACATGATGGGTAAAGAAATATGTATCAAGTCGGCAGCAAAAAAGCAACATTGAATGAATTCTGCGTCCAGCGCGCACCGTGACACGGCGCGGTGCCGAATTCCATCAATACCGCGCGCCACAAGCCCAACCCTAGAATCACCCCATGTCAGCCTCCAACCAGCATCCGCCCTCGCCGGCCACGGGCGACGCCAAACCGCACCACTTCATCACCCAGGCCATCGATGCCGATCTGGCGCGGGGCACTTACGTCACCCGCCGATGGGGCGGTCAGCCAGGCAACGCGGTGCAACACGCAGTCGGCGCACCCGATCCAGCGCGCATCCGCACGCGCTTTCCGCCCGAACCGAACGGCTACCTGCACATTGGCCACGCCAAGAGCATCTGGCTCAACTTCAGTCTGGCGCGGCAATACGGCGGTGTCTGCCATCTGCGTTTTGACGATACCAACCCGGAAAAAGAAGAGCAGGAATACGTCGACAGCATCCGCGAAAGCGTGCGCTGGCTGGGCTGGGATCACCACTTGGCCGACGACTCGGCTCGGCCCGGCGAGAAGTGTCCGCACGAGTATTTCGCCAGCGACTATTTCGACTTCATGTACCGCGCGGCGGAATACCTGATCGAAGCCGGTCACGCCTATGTGGATGAGCAAACGCCTGAGCAGATGCGCGCCGGCCGGGGCGACTTCGGCACGCCGGGCGTCAACAGCCCGTTTCGCGACCGCGCGCCGGCTGAAAACCTGCTGCGCTTTCGCGAAATGGCCGCCGGCAAACACGCCGATGGTGCAATGGTGCTGCGCGCCAGAATCGACATGGCCTCGCCCAACATCAACCTGCGCGACCCGGCGATCTACCGCATCCGCCACGCCACGCACCACAACACCGGCGACAAGTGGTGCATTTATCCGATGTACACCTTCGCGCACCCGATTGAGGACGCGTTGGAGCAGATCACCCACAGCATCTGCACGCTGGAGTTTGAAGACCAGCGGCCTTTTTACGACTGGCTGCTGGCGCGCCTGATCGAAGGCGGCCTGCTGCAAGCGCCGCCGCCGCGCCAGTACGAATTCGGCCGCCTGAACGTCGGCCACGTCATCACCAGCAAACGCAAGCTGCGCCAGTTGGTGGAAGAAGGCCACGTCAGCGGCTGGGACGACCCGCGTATGCCTACCCTGGTCGGTCTGCGCCGGCGCGGCTACACGCCCGCGAGCCTGCGGCTGTTCGCCGAGCGCAGCGGCGTCACCAAAATCAGCAACGCCTGGACCGACTACGCCGCGCTGGATGCCGCGCTACGCGACACGCTTGACCCCGTCGCCCCGCGCGCGATGGCGGTGCTGGAGCCGCTCAAGCTGGTGATCGAAAACTGGGCCGAGGTCTTTGGCGGCGACGCCCATCTGGAGCCCTGCGCCGCCCCCCTCCACCCGCACCACGCCGAAATGGGCGAGCGCCGCTTCATGCTGGGCCGCGAAGCGTGGATCGAGCGCGGCGACTATGAAGAAGCGCCGCCCAAGGGTTTTTTCCGCTTGTTTCCTGGTAACAAAGTGCGGTTGAAATACGGCTACGTGATCGAATGCCTGGGCGCGACGAAAGACGAAGCCGGCCGTGTCAATCTGATACGCACCCGGCTGCTGCCCGACACCAAATCTGGCACCCCTGGCGCGAACAACGTCAAGGTCAAGGGCGTCATCACCTGGGTCGGCGTCCACGATGGCCGGCCCGCCGTTGTCCGCCTGTACGACCGTCTGTTCACCGAGGAGCAGCCCGACGCCGGCGGACGCGATTTCCTGAGCGTGCTCAACCCGCGCAGCCTGCAAATCACGCAAGCCGTCGTCGAGCCCGGCTTGGCCAACGCCCGGCCCGAAGACCGTTTTCAGTTCGAGCGCCACGGCTTCTTTGTTGCCGATTGGCGCGAGCACTGCACGAACGAACGGTTGGTATTCAACCGCATCACGGGACTAAAGGATTCGTGGAGCAAGTAAACATCTCCCGGCAGAATCGGAAGATAGTGATAATTACTGGGCAGATTTCTTGCCTGCAAAAAGGGCCGCCCAATAAGATCAATGCGTTATGAAGTCATTTCTCAAATCGTGACGTAAATCACGAAAAATACCCACTTCAAACAGTCATCGGCCTGTCAAGATATCAGCGCGCTAAAACACGAAATGCGTTGTGGTGTGCAGCCATAGCCCGAAAAACTGAGCGGATTGCCGGAATTTTCGATGAGTTCCGCAACGATGTATCATGTTTTCCGCGCGTGCAACTTATCTGCTGTTTGTGGGTTGCGCTTCGAAGCCGATACTGTCCTTGACAAATTTCCAGGCCTGTTGCTTTTGCCGCGCTGGATATTTTTGCCGAGGCCGTCACTTTCAACAAAGAAGGAGGGTGCCTTGAGCCGAGTCAATTCTTCTGCCAGCGAGGTGTTGGATCCCATTCTGGAACGCTATTCGCGCAATCCAAACCATCTCATGCAAATCCTTCGGGAAACCCAGGAGCGCCTGGATTTTATTCCCGACTGGGCGGTGGATTACCTCGCCGAGGTACTCGTTTTGCCGCACGCACAAATCCAGAGCGTCATCGGCTTCTATGCCTTCTTTTTCGGCAGCCCGCGCGGTAAATATCGCATCCTGTTTTCCGATAACGTCACAGATCGAATGCAAGGCAACACCGCTTTGCTTTCGCGCATGTTGTCGAGGTTCAGCTTGGCGCAAGGGCAGGTTGCGGGCGATGGCCTGCTCAGTATTGATACCACCTCTTGCACCGGCATGTGCGACCAAGGCCCCGCCCTTTTGGTCAATAACTATCCCGTCACACGGCTGACTTCACAGCGCATTGACCAGATTTGCGAACTAATCAAAAAGCAAACCCCGCTGACGCAATGGCCGGCGGAGTTGTTCCTGGTCGAAGACAACATCCGTCGCAAAGATGTGTTGCTTTCGACTGAAATGACCAACGGCGAGGCTCTCAAACGTGCTATCGAGCTTGGTCCGCAAGGCATGTTGGCTGAAATGAAAGCTTCCAATTTCCGCGGTCGCGGGGGCGCCGGCTTCACCACGGGAGTCAAGTGGGAGGCTTGCAGAAATACAGCCGAAAAAACGCGCTATCTGGTCTGCAATGCCGATGAAGGCGAACCGGGCACCTTCAAGGACCGTGTGTTGCTGGCTTCTTTCGCGGAGCGCGTCTTTGAGGGTATGACCATTGCCGGCTATGTCATCGGCGCGGCCAAGGGCCTAATTTATCTGCGTGCCGAATACCGCTATATGCTGGAGCAGCTTGAGGCCGCGCTTGAAGCACGGCGCAAAGCCAAGCTTCTGGGCCAGAATATTCTGGGCCAACAGGGGTTTGATTTCGATATCGAAATTCACATGGGCGCCGGAGCCTACGTCTGCGGCGAGGAGACGGCACTCATCGAATCGCTTGAAGGCAAACCCGGCAGGCCGCGAATCCGCCCGCCGTTCCCCGTCACCCACGGCTATTTAGGCAAGCCCACCGTGGTCAACAATGTTGAAACCCTGGCCAAGGTGACGCTGATTGCCCAGAACGGCGGCGCCTGGTATCGTGGCCTGGGCACCCGGTTGTCCACCGGAACCAAGCTGCTGTCCATCTCCGGAGACTGTGATCGCCCCGGCATTTACGAATATTCCTTTGGCGTGCGCATTGCCCAGATTCTGGAAGACTGCGGCGCGCGTAACGCTATGGCGGTGCAAGTCGGCGGAGCCGCGGGCACTTGCCTGGCGCGGCATGAATTCGGCCGAAAAATCGCTTTTGAGGACGTTTCCACCTCGGGCGCTTTGATGGTATTCGGCAACCACCGCGACATGTTCGAGGTGGCGAGGAATTTCGCCCACTTCTTCGAGCATGAAAGCTGCGGCTTTTGCACGCCGTGCCGCGTGGGTACCACGATGATGTGCAACATTCTCGACAAAATCGCCAATGGCAACGGCACCGCCTATGAAATGAATGAATTGTCCCGTCTGCACCAGCTTCTGAGCACCGCCAGCCATTGCGGCCTGGGACAAAGCGCCGGGCGTCCCGTCAATGACACCCTTCAAAAGTTCCGCCCCTCTTATGACAGGCGGCTTGCGCAAAAGGACTTCGAACCGGCTTTCGATCTGGATGCCGCCTTAGCAGAAGCACGTGAAATCACGGCGCGAGACGATGTTGACGCTCACCTTGGAACAGAAGCATGAACCCGGAAAACACCTTCATCATCGACGGCTCGCCAATCCCCTTCGAACCCGATCAAACCGTGCTCCAGGCGGCGCTCAAGGCGGCTGTCTACATTCCGCACCTTTGCTACTACCCAGGCCTTCGGCCCAATGGCGGTTGCAAGCTATGCACCGTCGTCATCAACGGCAAACACACTTCCGCCTGCACTGCCCAGGCGCGTGCGGGAATCGAGGTCGAAAACAACACGCCCGAACTCAACGACAAACGCAGACTGTTGTTACAGATGCTGTTTGTCGAAGGCAACCATTTTTGTCCCGGTTGCGAAAAGAGCGGCAATTGCCAGCTTCAGGCCACGGCCTATGACCTGGAGATGATGACGCCGCACTTCAATCATTTCTTTCCGACTCGAACCGTCGACGCCTCTCACCCCGAAGCCTTTCTGGACATGAATCGCTGCATCAACTGTGGTTTGTGCGTACAGGCCAGTTGCGAGGTGGACAAGAAAAACGTTTTCGCCATGTCTGGGCGGGGCATGGCTTCACATATCGTCATCAACACCCCTTCGGGCAAGCTGGGTGACAGCGACTTCGCCATGAGCGACAAGGCCGCCAGTGTTTGCCCCGTTGGCGCCATCTTGCCCAAGAGCGGCAATTTTGCCGTTCCTATCGGCCAGCGGATCTATGACAGTTTGCCGATCAGCGCCCAAACCGAGTTTTTGACGACGAGGAAAGTCTGATATGTCACTTCCGCAAGAAACGCCAAAGAAAAAATTGCGCGTGGCGACCGCTTCTCTGTCAGGCTGCTTCGGCTGTCACATGTCGTTTTTGGACATGGACGAAAACCTACTGGACTTGGTTGAATTGGTCGAGTTCGACCGCTCTCCCTTTACCGACATCAAGCACTGCGGCCCTTGTGACATCGGCCTCATCGAGGGCGGTGTCTGCAACGCGGAAAACGTCCACGTGCTGCGTGAATTCCGCAAAAGCTGCCGCACCTTGATTGCGCTGGGCGCCTGTGCCGTCAACGGCGGGCTGCCCGCCTTGCGCAACGAATTGGACGTTCGTGAAGTCCTGCGCGGCGTCTACTTCGAGCAGCCGGGCGTGCTGAGCCACACCATACCGAATGATGTTGAATTGCCCTTGCTGCTCGACAAGGCGCGCCCCATCAACGAAGTGGTACGGGTGGACTATTTCATTCCGGGTTGTCCGCCTTCGGGGGACGCGATTTTCAAATTCCTGACCGATCTCATTTACGGCCGCACCCCGCGCCTGGACTACCCGCAAATGCGGTTTGACTG
>JAITMV010000165.1 GCA_031277295.1 Burkholderiaceae bacterium
GCTTCTTCGGGCGGCACGCCTTCTTGCGGCGTGATGCGAAACAGCGCCAGGATGTCGGTCGGCTTCGGCTCGTAATCGGGCTGCCAATAGCCCATCTGCCGGTACTTCAGCACGCCCGCCTTATAGCGCTGCGCCCCGCTTTTGATTTCGCCCGCCGCGTCGCCGGTGGCGCCTTTCGTCATTGCATTCATGGTGGCCTGACTCCAAATGAGAAGTCCGTAGGTTAGGCCAATACCAGCAAAAAGAAAAGTCAAATATTTTTTATGTAACTTAAGCGATGGCTTATGCACAAACGCGGTTGCAACTCCCTCCTCTTTTTGGGTTGGGGTGGGGGCCTGCGGCGTTGGCGCTTCACGCTCCAGCTTTGTTTGATGCGCCGTCAGCCCCCATTCCCTGCCTTCCCCAAAGGGGGAGAAAAACCGACGAGATCAAGGTCAGTTTCACTTCAGTTGTCCATGGTGCTCACGCGCCACCCGCGACGCATGAAACGTTTGGCCTAGGGGCAACCCTTGTGGTTGCCCTGTGTGCTCGACACCGGTCCTTGTCCAGTGGATACAAGGGCAACCACAAGGGTTGCCCCTACAGCGGTCGCGCTAAACGGGTCAAGTTTCATCTCAGTCATCGGTCATGGCCGGGCGGCATAGCGCGCAAACGTCTTGTCCAGATGCGGCCATGTCCTAGCGCACAAAAAGGCGTGAAAGGCGGCGGCGGCGGGCGCCAGTTTCTTGGCCTGCATGTGAACGATGTGCCAGTTGCGCCGAACGGGCGTGCCCATCACGTCCAGCAGCGCAACCTCGCGCGCGCGCAACTCCAGCTCCAGCGAATGCAGCGACAGCAGGCTGATACCCATGTCCGCCATCACCGCCTGCTTGACGGTTTCGTTGCTGCCCAGCATGACCGTTTTTTTAGGCGTAAACAGATGCTGCTTGAACAGGGCCTCCATCACCAGCCGCGTGCCCGAGCCAGGTTCGCGCATCAGAAAAGTCTCCTCGCGCAGCTCATGAAAGTCGAACCCGCGCGCCTTGGCCAGGCGATGCGCCTTGTGCGCCACCAGCACGTGGGGGTTCTCGGCAATCGTCCGCGCCACCGTCTCCAGCCCGTCGGGCGGGCGGCCCATGACGGCAAAATCGATCTCGTTGTCGCGCAGCGCGTGGATCAGCGTTTCCCGGTTACCGACCAGAAACTGGATGTCCACCTCGGGATGCTGCCCGGCAAACCGCGCCAGCAGCCTGGGCGTAAAGTACTTGGCCGTGCTGACCAACCCGACCGTCGAATGCCCGCTGCGCAAGCCCTTGAGCGCATCGAACGCCTGCTCCGCGTCCTGCAGCTCGCCCAGCGCGCGCGCCGCATGATGGCGCAGCAACTCACCGGCCTGTGTCAACGCAAGCCGCTTGCCGATGCGATCAAACAGCGGCAGGCCCACGGCATCTTCCAACAGACGAATCTGCATCGAAATCGCCGGCTGCGTCAGGTGTAACGATTCAGCGGCACGAGCAAAACTCATCTGCCGCGCGGCCTCCAGAAACACGGTCAATTGCCGCAGGCTCAGGCGGCGCAAAAAGGACGACATGCCAAAGAGTTCCTATTCCCTGAATCCGTGAGTTGAAGAAGGGGAATACACCGCCTCGCGGTTGCGGGCGACGAACTTCTGCGCCCAGCTTACGCCGCGCACGCAACCGCCGAAGTACTGCTCGCCCTCTTCGAAGTAGGCCACGGTCCGGCAAGTTGCGCCGCTGGCGTTCGGCGTCTTTCTTCGCCAGTTCAATGCAGTGCATGCCAATCGCATTGCCGACGCCGCGCGAGCAGATGGAAACAAGCCCGGCTTGCGCACGGAACTGTCGCGCGCGAAGATGGGGCGTGACTTGTTCCTGGTGCCGACTGCCGGGATCGAACTGGCGACCTACGCGTTACGAGTGCGTTGCTCTACCAACTGAGCTAAGTCGGCGAAAACCGTAGCTTTTTATTGTAACTTACCAAGGAAACCTCTGGATTAATTCGGGTGCGATTCAAAGTGATGTGTTTGCCAAACCCGAAGGCGTAGCGCGCGTGTCCGCTCACATTTATCATAATGCGCAGGTGGCTGAGTTGAATTCCCATTTCCCTCACGCGCTGACGTCCGCCGAAGTGGTCGCCGCCCAGCGCACCGACGTTCACCAGGGGCTGAGCGCCGATGAAGCCGACCGGCGGCTGGCCGAACATGGCCCCAATGCACTACCCCAACCGCCGCGCCGTCATTGGCTGCAACGCTTCGGGGCGCAGTTCGCCAATGCGCTAATCATCTTTTTACTGGCCGCAGCAGCGGTGGCCGCGGCTCTGGGCCACTGGATCGACGCCTGCGTAATCGTCACCGTGGTGCTGGTCAACGCCGTGGTCGGCATGTTGCAAGAAGGCAAGGCAGAAGCGGCGATGGACGCGCTGCGCGATATGCTGACGCCGACCGCCACCGTGCTGCGCGACGGCCAGCGGCAGAGCGTGGAGGTGGCCGGTTTGGTGCCAGGCGACGTGGCGCTGATCGAAGCCGGCGACCGCGTACCGGCCGATCTGCGGCTTGTGGATGCGCGGGCGCTGCGCATCGATGAGGCGTTGCTGACCGGCGAATCAGTGGCGGCCGAAAAGTCCACCGCCGCCGTTGCCTCTGACGCGCCGCTAGGTGATCGCGTGGGCATGGCCTATTCCGGTACGCTGGTTGCCGCCGGACAGGGCCGCGGCGTGGTACTCGCCACCGGCACGGACACCGAAATCGGTCGCATCAGCGCCATGCTGGGCGCAATCGAGCCGCTGACCACGCCGCTGCTGGGGCAGGTCAACCGCTTTGGCCGCCAATTGACGGCGGTCGCGTTGCTGACGGCGGTGGTTCTGTTTGTGTTTGCCGTGCAGGTGCGCGGCTACGCCTGGCTTGACGCCTTTATGACCGTGGTGGCGCTGGCGGTGGGTTTCGTGCCCGAGGGACTGCCGGCGGTCATCACCATCACGCTGGCCATCGGCGTGCAGCGCATGGCCGCGCGCCATGCCATCGTGCGCCAGTTGCCGGCGGTGGAAACCTTGGGCGCGACCAGCGTGATTTGCTCCGACAAGACCGGCACGCTGACGCGCAACGAAATGACCTGCCGCCACCTCATCACCGCCGACGGCGAATGTTTGGCAACCGGCGCCGGCTATGCGCCGGTCGGCACGCTGCAATGCGTGGACGGCGGCGCGCCCGGCGCGGACATGCTCATGCTGGCGCGCGTCGGCTTGCTGTGCAACGACGCCACGCTGACCGAAAGCGCCGGCCAATGGCACGTCACCGGCGACCCGATGGAAGGCGCGCTGCTGGCGCTGGCCGTCAAGGCCGCGCTCAATCCGCAGGCCGAACACGACGCGCACGCGCGGCTGGACGTGATACCGTTCGACGCCGCGCACCGTTACATGGCAACGCTGCACGCGCTGCCGGGCAGCGACGGTGGCGACGGCGCGCTGCTCTTAGTCAAGGGCGCGCCAGAGCGTGTGCTGACGATGTGCGCGGACGCGCTAGCCGCCGATGGCCGCACTTGCCAACCGCTGGCCCAAGCGCATTGGCACGCCCACATCGAGCGTCTGGCCGCCGACGGCCAGCGCGTGCTGGGCTTCGCCTTCAAGCGGCTGCCGGGGGCGATGCAACACCTGGACGACGCGCGCCTCAGCGGGCTGACACTGGCCGGTTTGATCGGCTTCATCGACCCGCCGCGCCCCGAAGCGGTGGCCGCCGTCGCTGACTGCCGCGGCGCCGGCATCGCGGTCAAGATGATTACCGGCGACCACGCCGCCACCGCGCGGGCCATCGCCGCGCAATTGGGACTGGCGCGCGATCCGGTGGTGGTCACCGGCGCGCGACTCGACGAGGTGGCCGACCGCGACCTGCCCGCACTGGCCGAAAACGCGCAGGTGTTCGCCCGCACCAGCCCGGAGCACAAGCTGCGCGTGGTGCGCGCGCTGCAAAGCCAGGGCGCGGTGGTCGCCATGACCGGCGACGGCGTCAACGACGCGCCCTCGCTCAAGCAGGCCGACGTCGGCATTGCCATGGGCCACAAGGGTACCGAGGCGGCCAAGGAAGCCGCGCGCATCGTGCTGGCCGACGACAACTTTGCCTCCATCGTCGCCGCCGTCAGCGAGGGACGAGTGGTCTACGACAACATCCGCAAGGTGCTGGCTTGGACTTTGCCCACCAACGGCGGCGAGGTCATGGCCGTCGTCATCGCCTTGATGCTGGGCCTGACGCTGCCGTTGACTCCGGCGCAAATCCTGTGGATCAACATGGCGCTGACCATCACGCTTGGCCTGGTGCTGGCCTTCGAGCCGCCCGAACAAGGCGTCATGCGCCGCCCGCCGCGCCCCGCCAGCGCGCCGCTGCTGACTGCTTTCATGTTATGGCGGCTGGCGCTGGTGTCGGCGCTGTTCGCGCTGGCTATCCACGCCGTCATGCTGTGGGGACAAGCGCGCGGCCTGACGCTGCCGGCCACCCGCACACTGGTCGTTAACGCCATGTGCGCGCTGGAAATCGGCTATTTGTTTTCAGTGCGCTACCTGCACGCCACCTCGCTGACCTGGCGCGGCGCGCGCGGCACGCCCGCCGTGCTGTACGCCATCCTGATCGTGGTCGTGCTGCAACTGGCCTTCACCTACACACCGTGGATGCAGGCGCTGTTCGATACCCGCGCGCTGGGCTTGGCGGATCTGCTGCTGGCCCCCGCGCTGGGCGCGCTGGTGATGTTTTTGCTGGAAATCGAAAAAGCGCTGCTGCGGCGGCTGGACTGGTTTGACGAGTTGCGCCGTTGAATCTAAAACCGCAGCCCGGCGCTTGTTATCTTCAGGAAACTCGCATGAATGTTGGCTTTCGTGGCTTCGATGACCGTCACCTTTTAGGTAAGCGCGCTACGCACCCGATCAGGCCGCCAAAACTTGGGGCTTCTGGCGCGCTGGCCGTGTTGCTCGTCCTTGCAGGCAGTAGCTGAAGCGGCGTCCTCGCCCTTGCAGGGCGCGGCACAGCCGGCAGGCTGTGCCCGTTCGCGCTGTCCAAGGGTGCGCTGAGCACCCTTGGACTGCTGGAGCGCGAGGGCAACCGCGTGCGCGCGCCTTTCGATGAACTGGAAATCCACGTGCCGTTGCTGGCACGGGCGGCGTAGGGGATCGCCGCGCGCCCCATAACGCCCAACGCCCGCATCAAACAACCCTTTCAGCAACCGGCTTATCCGGCCTGTTCCAGCGGAGCCAGCGATAAAATATCCAGCTTTTCAACCTTGGCGCGCCATGCTCGCAACTGCCTTCGCCGCATCATGACCCACGTCGTCACCGAAAACTGCATCCGCTGCAAATACACCGATTGCGTGGATGTCTGCCCTGTCGATTGTTTCCTGGAAGGGCCGAACTTTCTCACCATTGATCCCGACGAATGCATCGATTGCGCAGTCTGCATCCCCGAATGTCCGACCAACGCCATCTTTGCCGAAGAAGATGTGCCGCGCGATCAGCAGCACATGATCCAGATCAATGCTGAACTGGCCCGTTCGCCCAACTTCAAGACCCTGACCAAGCGCAAAGACGCACCGCCCGACGCCGACGAATGGAACGGGAAAATCAACAAACTTCAATACCTTCAGCGTTGATCGAGACCGACGCCGCCATCATCGGCGCCGGCCCGGTCGGCCTGTTTCAGGTCTTTGCGCTCGGCTTGCTGGAAATTCAGGCCCACGTCATCGACGCCCTGCCCCACGTGGGCGGTCAGCCGGCGGCACTGTATGCGGGCAAGCCGATTTACGATATCCCCGCCATCCCCGAATGCAGCGGACGGGCATTGATTGAGCGGCTGATGCGGCAAGCCGCCCCTTTCGCGCCGCGATTTCACCTTGGCCGGCAAGTTCAAACCTTGCAGCGCCAACCCGACGGGCGCTGGCTGCTGGGCGCCGACGACGGGCTCGCGCTGCTGGCGCGCGTGGTCGTCATCGCCGCCGGCGTCGGCGCGTTTCAACCCAAGCGGCTACGGGTCGCCGGTATCGACGCGTTCGAGCGGCGCCAGCTTTTCTACGGCGTGGACGATCCGGCGCGCTTTGTCAGCCGACGGCTGGTGATCACCGGCGGCGGCGATTCGGCGCTGGACTGGGCGATCCACTTCGCGGCACTGGCCGAATACGCGCCCGCCAGCATCACCTTGCTGCACCGGCGCAACGGCTTTACCGCCGCTGACGCCAGCGTCGCCCGCCTGCGTGCGTTGTGTGACGCCAATAGGCTGCGCTTCATGGTCGGGCAAATCAGCGGCTTTGAACAAAGCGATGGCAAGCTCACGGCGCTGCAAGTCACCAGCCCCGACGGAATAAACACGCCGCTGGCGGTGGATACGCTGCTGGTCTTCCACGGCCTGACGCCCCGGCTCGGCCCCATCGCCGACTGGCAATTGGCGCTGGAACGCAAACAACTGGCGGTGGACACGGAAAAATTTCAGACCAACCAACCGGGCATCTTTGCCGTTGGCGACATCAACACCTACCCCGGCAAACAAAAGCTGATCCTGTGCGGCTTTCACGAGGCAACCCTGGCCGCGCACGCCGCGCGCGCCATCATCGCGCCGGAACAAGAGGGGCGGTTGCAGTACAGCACCGGCGACGCGCGCTTGCAGCGGCTGATTGGCGGCGGGCATTGAGAACGCCGTCAGCGCGCCGGGCTGCTCTGAACGGGTGTGAAGAAATTCTGAATCCGTGATGACCTCAAGAAGGAAAGTGCTCACCCGCAAGGTGACGTGTTTTTCCTCTTCAATTCACGGATTCAGAATTCTGAAATAACCCCACGCGCCCCCAGGCAACATGGCGCCAAGAGATTGAGAGCAACCTCACGCCCCCGCCCCCCGGCAAACACTGCCGGCTGGACACGGAAGAATGACGGCGACGGCCTGAATGACCAGCAGCAGATCAATAACGCCAACCCGACGCCATTCCCTCACCCACCCATCGCCCCCAGCGCCTGGTTGAAAGTAGCGCTGGGGCGCATGACTTGTTCCAGCTTGGCTGAATCGGGCTGGTAGTAGCCGCCGATGTCCACCGGCTTGCCCTGCACGGCGGTCAACTCCTCGACGATTTTTTGCTCGTTCTTAGCCAGCGCCTCGGCCAGCGGCTTGAATTTGGCGGCCAGTTCCTTGTCTTCGGTCTGCTCGGCCAGCGCCTGCGCCCAGTACAGCGCCAGGTAGAATTGGCTGCCGCGGTTGTCCAATTGGCCGGTTCTGGGGCTGGGGCCTTTGTTGTTGTCCAGCAGTTTGCCGGTGGCCGCATCCAGTGCCTTGGCCAGCAGCTTGGCCTTGGGGTTGTTGTTTTTGATGCCGAGGTCTTCCAGGCTGACGGCCAGGGCCAGAAACTCGCCCAGCGAGTCCCAGCGCAGGTGGTTTTCTTCCACCAACTGCTGCACGTGTTTGGGCGCGGAACCGCCGGCGCCCGTCTCGTACATGCCGCCGCCGGCCATCAGGGGGACGATGGACAGCATCTTGGCGCTGGTGCCCAGCTCCATGATGGGGAACAGGTCGGTCAGGTAGTCGCGCAGGATGTTGCCGGTGGCGCTGATGGTGTCCAGCCCGCGAATCACGCGCTCCAGCGTGTAGCGCATGGCGCGGGTCTGGCTCATGATCTGGATGTCGAGGCCGGTGGTGTTGTGCTCGTTGAGGTACATCTTGACCTTGGTGATGAGCTGCGCCTCGTG
>JAITMV010000225.1 GCA_031277295.1 Burkholderiaceae bacterium
ATTTCGACCGGCTCCTCGGTTTTGAGCCGGTATTTGTTGACGCCGACGATCACGTCCTTGCCCGAGTCGATGCGTGCCTGCTTCTCGGCGGCGGCGGCTTCGATCTTGAGCTTGGCCCAGCCGGAATCCACCGCCTTGGTCATACCGCCCATCGCCTCGACCTCCTCGATGAGGGCCCAGGCGGCATCGGCCAGGTCCTGCGTCAGCTTTTCCATCATGTAACTGCCGGCCCAGGGGTCGATGACGTTGGTGATGTGCGTTTCTTCCTGAATAATGAGCTGCGTGTTGCGCGCGATGCGGGCGCTGAACTCGGTGGGCAGCGCAATCGCCTCGTCGAAGCTGTTGGTGTGCAGGCTCTGCGTGCCGCCAAACACGGCCGCCATTGCCTCAATGGTGGTGCGTACCACGTTGTTGTACGGGTCTTGCTCGGTCAGCGACCAACCGGAAGTCTGGCAGTGCGTGCGCAACATCAGACTCTTGGGATTTTTGGCGCCAAAGCCCTTCATGATGCGGCACCACAGCAGCCGCGCGGCGCGCATCTTGGCGATTTCCAGATAGAAATTCATGCCCACGGCCCAGAAGAACGACAGCCGTCCGGCAAAGCCGTCCACATCCAGCCCCTTGGCCAGCGCGGTCTTGACGTATTCCTTGCCGTCGGCCAGCGTAAAGGCCAGTTCCAACGCCTGATTGGCGCCCGCCTCCTGCATGTGATAGCCGCTGATCGAAATCGAATTGAATTTCGGCATGTGCTTTGCCGTGTACTCGATGATGTCGCCGATGATCCGCATACTCGGCTCGGGCGGATAAATGTAGGTGTTGCGGACCATGAACTCCTTGAGGATGTCGTTCTGAATAGTCCCGGCCAGTTGCTCCTGCCGCACGCCCTGCTCTTCGGCAGCGACGATGTAGCCGGCCAGAATCGGCAGCACCGCGCCGTTCATGGTCATGGACACGCTCACCTTGTCAAGCGGGATCTGGTCGAACAGTATCTTCATGTCCTCGACCGAATCAATCGCCACGCCCGCCTTGCCCACGTCGCCAGTCACGCGCGGATGGTCGCTGTCATAGCCGCGGTGCGTCGCCAAATCGAACGCCACCGACACGCCTTGTCCGCCAGCGGCCAGCGCCTTGCGGTAAAAAGCGTTCGACTCCTCGGCGGTCGAAAAACCGGCGTACTGGCGGATCGTCCACGGCCGCACCGCGTACATCGTCGCCTGCGGGCCGCGCAGGTACGGCTCAAAGCCAGGCAGCGTGTTGGCGTACCGAAGCCCGTTCAAATCATCCGCCGTATAAAGAGGCTTGACGCGAATGCCATCCAGCGTAACCCAGCCCAACGCTTTCGGATCACCGCCTGGTGCGGATTTGCACGCAGCCTGCTGCCAGTCGGTCAGGGTAAAAAGTTTGAATTCAGGGCTGTCAGTGTTCATGACGTTCGGATGGTCTGATGTATGTGTGTGGAAAGCGTTCCGGTACCGGCCCGTGGCAGCCGATGTCCCAACGCACCAGGGCGCCCGCAGCGGCTGGCCGATTTTTGGCCCAGACCTACCCACCTCATGCAACACCCGATAGTTCGCGGTTCACCGGCCGCTTCACTGCCCTGATTATCGTTTCATCCATGCTTCAGGGGCAAGATCACCATCGCTGTCGGCATGGACAAAGTCAGACCAACGTCCTCATCTCAAATGGATTTCAGAGTTCCATTTTGATCTTCCAACCGGAATGCCATCTTCCACGTCTTCAGTTTAAGCCGCATCGAACCGGTTTTTGCCGCTGCGCAGCGCCTGCAAAATCAAGCAGTTCGACACCGTCTTCAGGGTATTCCCGTAAAGCAAACATCTCGGCACATGAATTGCAACACCTAGATACAACATCATTGCGAGCGCGCTGCAACAACTGCCCTGAACGCAACGATGATGTGGTAAATGTAGCGATGGTCTATATAAACACGCCGGAGATCCCGCATTATGGAAACTTTCTACGAAGTCATGCGCCGCAAGGGCATTTCGCGACGCAGCTTCATGAAGTACTGCTCGCTCACCGCGACCTCGCTGGGGCTTGCACCCAGTTTCGTCCCCCAGATCGCCCACGCCATGGAAACCAAGCCGCGCACACCGGTACTGTGGCTGCACGGGCTGGAATGTACATGCTGCACAGAATCGTTCATTCGTTCGGCGCATCCGCTGGCCAAGGACGTGGTGCTGTCGATGATCTCGCTCGATTACGACGACACGCTGATGGCCGCCGCCGGCCACCAGGCCGAGGCAGTCCTCGAAGAAATCATGACCAAGTACAAGGGCAACTACATTCTGGCGGTGGAAGGCAACCCGCCCCTAAACGAAGACGGCATGTTCTGCATTCAGTCGGGCCGACCCTTCGTTGAAAAGCTCCGGCATGTCGCCAAAGACGCACAAGCTCTCATCGCCTGGGGTTCGTGCGCGTCATGGGGTTGTGTTCAGGCTGCCAAACCAAACCCGACGCAGGCCACGCCGATAGACAAGGTCATCACCAACAAGCCGATTATCAAAGTGCCGGGCTGTCCGCCAATCGCCGAGGTGATGACCGGCGTGATTACATACATGCTGACCTTCGGCCGCGTCCCCGAACTGGATCGCCAGGGGCGCCCGAAGATGTTCTACAGCCAGCGCATCCACGACAAGTGCTATCGCCGCCCGCACTTCGACGCCGGCCAGTTCGTCGAAGACTGGGATGACGAATCGGCGCGCAAGGGCTACTGCCTTTACAAGATGGGCTGCAAGGGGCCAACCACGTATAACGCCTGCTCCACGGTGATGTGGAACGAAGGTACCAGTTTCCCCATCAAGGCCGGCCACGGTTGCATCGGCTGCTCGGAAGATGGCTTCTGGGACAAAGGCTCGTTCTACGACCGCTTGACCAATATCCAGCAGTTTGGCGTTGAAGCCAATGCAGACAAGGTAGGAGGCACGGCCGCCGCCGTAGTGGGCGCAGCCGTGGCAGCGCATGCCGCGATCTCGGTGGCCAAGCGCTCTTACGACACGGCCAAAGCCAAAAAACAGGCCCCTGCGGCTTCCACCAACGCCTAAGGACGAGACGATATGGCTGCTTACGAAACACAGGGCTTCAAGCTCGACGACTCCGGCCGCCGCGTGGTGGTTGATCCGGTATCCCGCATCGAGGGCCATCTGCGCTGCGAGGTCAACCTCGACAGCGACAACGTGATCCGCAACGCCGTTTCCACCGGCACCATGTGGCGCGGCTTGGAGGTCATTCTCAAAGGCCGCGATCCACGCGATGCATGGGCCTTTGTGGAGCGCATCTGCGGCGTGTGCACCGGTTGCCACGCGCTCACCAGCGTGCGCACGGTGGAGGACGCGCTGGGCATCAAAATCCCGCTGAACGCTCACCTGATCCGCGAGATCATGGCCAAAACGCTGCAAATGCACGACCACGCGGTGCATTTCTACCACTTGCATGCGCTCGATTGGGTGGATGTGGTATCCGCGCTCCAGGCCGACCCGAAAAAGACCAGTGAGCTTCAGCAGTTGGTTTCGCCTTCGCACCCGCTGTCCTCACCCGGCTATTTCCGTGACGTGCAAAACCGCCTGAAGGCGTTTGTCGAAAGCGGACAACTCGGGCCTTTCAGCAACGGCTACTGGGGTTCAAAGGCCTACGTGCTGCCGCCCGAGGCCAACCTCATGGCCGTGACCCACTATCTGGAAGCACTCGACTTGCAAAAGGAATGGGTAAAGGTACACACCATCCTCGGCGGCAAGAACCCGCACCCGAACTACATGGTCGGCGGTGTGCCCTGCGCGATCAATCTCGATGGCACCGGCGCAGCCGGAGCGCCCATCAACATGGAGCGCCTGAACTTCATCGAGGCCCGCATCAAGGAGATGATCGAGTTCAACAACAACGTCTACATTCCCGACGTGTTGGCCATCGGAACGATCTATAAGCACGCGGGCTGGCTGTACGGCGGCGGTCTGTCGGCTCTCAACGTGGCCGACTACGGCACCTATGAAAAAGTGCCCTACGACCACAGCACCCATCAGTTGCCCGGCGGCGTGATTCTGAACGGCAACTGGAACGAAATAAACCCCATTGACCCACGCGACCCCGAGCAGGTGCAGGAGTTCGTGACTCACTCCTGGTACAAGTACGCCGACGAGTCGAAAGGGCTGCACCCCTGGGACGGCGTTACCGAGCCTCATTACGCGCCCGAGGGGCCAAACTTCAAGGGCACGCGCACCAAGATCGAAAACCTCGACGAGTCGGCCAAGTACTCCTGGATCAAGGCCCCGCGCTGGCGCGGCCACGCGGTCGAAGTCGGCCCGCTGGCACGCTACATCCTGGCTTACGCCCACGCGCTGCAAGGCAACAAGTGGTGTCAGCGCGTGAAGGAGCAGGTGGAAAGCTCCGCTTCCGCCATCAACAGCGCCATTCCCCGCGCGCTGGGCTTGCCAGAAACCAATTACACCGCCAAGCAGTTGCTGCCGACCACCATTGGCCGCACCTTGGCGCGCTCTTTGGAAGGCCAGTATTGCGCCGAGATGATGTTGGAGGATTTCAATCAGTTGGTCGCCAACATCAAGGCTGGCGACACCTCGACCGCCAACGTCGAAAAATGGGATCCGGCCACCTGGCCCAAAGAGGCCAAGGGCGTAGGCACCGTCGCAGCCCCGCGCGGTATGCTGGGTCACTGGATCAAGATCAAGGATGGCCGGATCGAAAACTACCAGTGCGTAGTGCCCACCACTTGGAATGGTTCTCCGCGCGACGCCAAGGGGCAGATCGGCGCCTTTGAGGCGTCGCTGATGAACACGCCGATGGTCAACCCGGAGCAGCCGCTGGAGATTCTGCGCACGATCCACAGCTTTGACCCCTGCTTGGCCTGCTCGACCCACGTGATAAGCGCGGACGGTCAGGAAATGGCCCGCGTAACCGTGCGCTAAAAGCCGAAACACGCAACGAAACGAGAAAAAGGAGAAGTCCTGATGAAAGCACAATTTCTGCGCCGCATCGCTGCCCTGGCACTGCTGGGCGGCATGGCTTGCGCCGCCCAGGCTCACACCGGCCACAGTGCCGGTAGCCTGATGCAAGGTCTGACTCACCCGTTCGGCTTCGACCACCTGCTGGCTATGGTTGCAGTGGGGGTCTGGTCGGTCTCGGTATTACCCGCACATAAGGTTTGGCAGGGGCCAGCCCTCTTCATGCTGGTGCTCGCGGTTAGCGCGGCGCTCGGCATGATGGGGCTGACCCTGCCCTATTTGGAACACATGGTGTCGCTCTCGGTAATCTTGTTCGGTGCGATGCTGCTGCTCGCACGCTCAGCGCCTGTGAATAAAGGGCGTTCTGGATTTGTTCGCAGGCTCTCAGCCATGCCCGCAACAGTCGGCCTGGGTCTGATTGCCGCGGCTGCCTCGCTGCACGGACTGGCGCACGGCGCAGAAACGCCCGCTTCAGGCTTTGCCGGTTATGCCGTCGGCTTCCTGGCGACTACCGCCTTGCTGCATGTGTCGGGCGTGGGTGTTGGCCTGTCGATCCGCCGCTGGCTGGCCCAGCGCAGCCATCTGGCCCTGGGCAGCCTGGGCGCCGCCCTGGGCATCGCCGGCATCTGGCTGTTCGGCCAACTCGCCGCCTGAGGCGCGCAATAAAGCGCGCGAACGAATTTATCGGGGAGAAAACGCCATGCCTGCCCTTTCCCAGCAAGAACTGGCGCAGCGGCGCCTGGCCGATGCTACTGGTATCGATCAAGACGCCATCAAACACGGCAAAAACATCAAGTCCATCTATGTGTACGAGGCGCCGATACGCGTCTGGCACTGGATCAACGCAACCGCTATCGTGGTGTTGTGCCTGACCGGTTACTTCATCGGTTCGCCGCCACCCACCATATCCGGCGAAGCCAGCGCGAATTACCTGATGGGTTATATCCGTTTTGCGCATTTCTCGGCCGGTTATGTGCTGGCCGTGGGCCTGCTGGGCAGGATCTATTGGGCCATCGCCGGCAATCACCACGCCCGCGAATTGTTTGTCATCCCCGTGTTCCAGAAGGCCTACTGGCGCGAAGTGCTGGTGATGGTCCGTTGGTACTTGTTCCTTATCCCGCAGCCCAACCAGTATGTGGGACATAACCCGGCAGCGCGTCTGGCAATGTTTGTCGGCTATTTTCTGCTCACACTGTTCATGATCGTCACCGGTTTCGCGCTGTATGGCGAGGGAGCGCAGATGGGATCGTGGCAAGAGTGGATGTTCGGCTGGGTAATTCCGCTGTTTGGCCAGAGCCAGGATGTGCATACCTGGCATCACCTGGGAATGTGGTTGATGGTGATCTTTATCGTCATGCATGTGTACGCCGCCATTCGCGAAGACATCATGGGCCGCCAGAGCATGGTCTCGACAATGATCTCGGGACGCCGAACGTTCAAAGAATAAGCCCCTTTCTCTCTTTCGTCTCCTACACCCCTATGTCGTCCCCACAAGCTCAGTCTTTGCTGGCCATCGCATCGGCAACCCCGCCACGCGGGGTACCCGTGCGCGCACCCATGCATCCGGGGCGGCTGCTGGCGCGCACCTGTCTGGCACCTTTGTCGCTGAGCCAAAGCGAGGCGGCGCGGCTGCTAGGGTTGTCGCGTCGGCGGATGCATGAATTGGTACATGGCCAGCGCGCCATGTCGCCCGATACCGCAATCCGTTGCGCGGCCCTGTTTCGTATTGACGCAGTATTTTGGCTTGCGCAGCAGGCTGCCTGGGACAGCTTCCACGCCTGGAAGCGCTTGTGTGCCCAATCCGTTCAGCCGGCCCGCCAGCCGACGCTGACGGCATCCCACCCCTAAAAACTCGTCCGGAATCGACATTATGAGTGCCCGTGCGCCCAAAGTGAGCTGTCACCCATGTGGTGACAGTTTCGGCGTTGCGCCGACGCCGACGTGCATTGTGGTGTTAGGCATCGGCAATTTGCTGTGGGCTGACGAAGGCTTTGGCGTGCGCTGCATCGAGACTTTGCAGCGGCGCTACGAGTTCGCCGATCACGTGCGCCTGATCGATGGTGGCACGCAGGGCCTATACCTGATCCAGCATGTGCAGGAAGCCGACGCGCTGCTGATCTTTGACGCCATCGACTACGGATTGGCGCCCGGCACGCTAAAGGAAATCCGTGACGACGAGGTGCCCCGTTTCATGGGCGCCAAGAAGATGAGCCTGCACCAGACCGGTTTTCAGGAAGTGCTGTCGCTGGCCCAGTTGACGGGCAAGTACCCCGCTCACGTGTTGCTGATAGGCTGTCAGCCCGAACAACTGGACGATTACGGCGGTAGTCTGCGTCCGGTCGTCAAGGCGGCCATGGAGCAGGCGTTGACGCGCGCCGTGCAGGCGCTGGCGAACTGGGGCGGCCAACCGCGTGAGCGCCAGACGCCGCTCGAGCGCAGCGAAGCCGTGACGCTGGACGAACTGGCACTGGCTGACTATGAAGCTCAGCGGCCGCCAGAAGAGGCAGCCTGCCGCACCGGTGACGAGCGTTTCCTTCCCAGGGAGAGCAGCTAATGTGCATCGGCGTCCCCATGCAAGTCATCACGCCCCAAGGCCGCCATGCGCTGTGTGAAGGACGCGGCCAGCGGCGACGTGTCGGTGTTGCGCTGGTCGGCGACGTGACGCCCGGCGACTGGCTGCTGGTGTTTCTCGACGATGCGCGCGAACGAATCGATGCGGCGCGGGCCGTGGAAGTAAATGCCGCGCTTGATCTGGTGCTGGGCGCCATTCAGGGCAAGTCGCAACCGCCGGCTACCGTTGATTTCAACCTGCCTTCCCAAATGAGCGCCGAGCAAATGCGTGCCCTGACGGGGCAATGATTCCAGAAACAGCAAACCATCGATATGAACCACTTGATCGATACCGCCGAACCGCATGTGCCGCTGGTTCGGCGTCTGGCCGATAACTTTGGCGCCGCCTGGGTTGATGAATCCAGCGTGGCCGCTTGGATCGCTGAAGGCGGTGACCGCGTGGTGCTGCTGGCCGGCGATCCGGTACGCTTTCCCGAAGGCGTGGACGTTGCCGTCGTGCTGCCGGAGTTGATGAAGGCTTTCCCGGAGCGCTTTACCGTCGCCGTGGTCCCGCGCGATCACGAAGACGCGCTCGCCCGTCGCTATGGCGCGCAACGTTGGCCGACGTTGCTGTTTTTCCGCGCCGGACAGTACGTCACGGCCATCGGCGGTATGCGGGACTGGGACGTGTTTCTCAAGGAGATCGATGCAGCGTTACGGATGCCACCCTCGCGCCCGCCAACCATCGGTATTCCGGTCGTCAGCCAGGCCGGCGCAACCGTCTGCCAATAAAAATGACGAAAGTGAAGCTCACATTTTGTCCCGTTCTTTGCCTGGCCACCGCCCCGTGTAAGCAGCAGGAATGGCAAAAGGTGAAGTTGTGCCAGTTTCATACGGCGCCGGTGACGCCTGAGAGGGTGTGAACAAGTCCGCCTCAAACCCACTTATGCCACCAAAACGCCGAATTTATTCACCCCCTCCGAGTGCAATGGAAAACTGAAATGGAATCTGATCTGAAACCCTTCCCCATTCCCGTCGTCGCCCTGGGCGCCGGTGTGCAAATAGAAGACGAGCAACTCGACTATCTGCCCATGCCCAAGGACATGGACACCTATCGCCCGCCCGTGCTGCCCGAGCCGCAAGACATAGCCGGGCACACGGCGGCGCAAGAAGCGCTGCATGCGGTGCTGGAGTTGCTCGATCACGCCGCAGATGGCGAACCGGGAGGCCAGATCAGCCTGCAAGCGCTGTCCGCTGGTGACCGCGATCTGATCAATCAGGTACTGGCCGAAGGCGAGGCCAGCGCCATTGTGCAGGACGAGGCGCAACCGCATTTGCAAACGCGCATTCAGGAATCGGTGTTCGCCGGGGTCTGGCGCGTCACACGCTGGGATGGCGAAACACTGCTGGACGACGCCATCGAAGTCGGGCCCATACCCGCGCTGCTGCGCCAAGTCGCCGCCGAGGACGTGTGCCCGCCACCGCGCTGGCAAGGCGCTTTGCCGCCTAACGTGCAAAACGCACCCCTGCTGGTAGACGAAATCCGCGATCACGCCCGACACTGGCGGCCGGGACAGCCGCCACACGTGGTCAACCTGAGTCTGCTGCCGGTCAGCCCGGAGGATATCGCCTTTCTCGACCACGAACTAGGCACCGGCCGCGTATTGCTGCTATCGCGCGGCTACGGCAACTGCCGCATCACCAATACCCGCCTGCCCAATTGCTGGCGCGTGGTGTACTACAACTCAATGGACACGGTGATCCTCAACACCGTAGAGGTGGTGGACATGCCCGAAGTAGCGATGGCCGCCCGCGAAGATCTGCGCGACTCGCACAACCGCCTATTCGACGTGGCCGGTTATCTGGTACCTGCCTGAACGCCATGAGCACGCCTGCACCGGATCGGTTCGACGGCTTCGAGGGTTCATACCTCGGCAACCGCGAAGCCTTGCGTCCCGATGCGAAGCTGGAATGCAAGATCTGCTGGTGGGTCTACGACCCGACGCTAGGAGACCCGCAGTGGCAGGTCGCGCCCGGCACACCTTTCGTCGATCTGCCCGCGCACTGGCGCTGTCCTCAATGTGACTGCCCGCCCGATCAATTCATGCTGGTAGAGTGACATGGCCCCTCGCCCAAGGCAGGCACTGCAAAGCCGAGTGGCCACACTTGAAGACATGTATCGTCAAGTGCAGCGTGAGCGCATGCAAGGTGTTCCCTTGCTCAACCCGCAACTGCGGGTGCAAGCGGTCGGGTTTCAGTGGGCGGACTCTGCCGGTGATGCCGAAGAATCCGACCCGCTGGTCGCCGAAGGCGTGCTTGTCACACCGTGGTTCATGAGTCTGGTACGGTTACCGGCCATCCCTCAGACGCACCAAGACCGCGTGGGCCGCAGCCAGACACGAAACTTCGGCTGCGAGCAATTCGACTTCATCGGCTCTTACGATCCGGTCGTCGGTTATCACGAGGCCTGCGCATTGTTCTCGCCGATGAACGACTTTGACACCCAGGCCAGCGCCTGCGCTACCGCCCGCGAGGTGCTCGCGGCGCTGCGCTCTGATGCCCCGCCGCAGCCCGCCCAGCCGGCGCCTGAGCCTATACCGGCGCCTGAGCCTATACCGGCGCCTGAACCCATGCCGGCGCGCCGTGCTTTTTTCTTGGCTCGCAGAGGGTGACATGGCATTCCTCCCAAAACACGGGCGCACCCTTGAAACCCTTGCCTGCTCACCGGATAACGGCCCAGTTCAGGGGCGCGTTCAACTGCCATTTCTAGGCTGAAATGAAACTGACCTTGATCTCGCCGGTTTTTTTCCTTCCTCCTTTGGGGGAAGGCAGGGATGGGGGCCAGCGGCGCAAAAAAAGCAAACGTAGAGCGGGGTTCACCCCGCCATTGCGCCGCTTCACAAAACCGGGGGATGGCGGGGTGAACCCCGCCCTACGCTTGCTTTCCCTTCGTCATTCCCGCGCAGTTCCCGCCTTCGCGGGAATGACAGGGAATCCAGGGGCGTTTGGTCTTGCGCCAGCTCTCGAGGAAGCCTCCTTGGATTCCCGCCTTCGCGGGAATGGTGACGGAGGGGACGGGAACGACGAACGGGTGCGGTCGCGCCAGTTTCATGCGTCGCGGCTGGCGCGTGAGCGCCATGGAAAACTGAGATGAACATCCGCCCTGCAGCCGACACGCTAACAGGCACGCTGTGGCTTTCGCCGGGTCTGTCGGCGCCGCACAGCCTGCGCAGCACGCGCCGGCCGCTGGCCTGCCGGGTGACCGCGGGTCAAAACGCCGCCGCCTTGCCCGGCCTGCTGGCCAGCCTATTCAATCTGTGCGCTCACGCGCATCGCCTGTGCAGCCGGCTGGCTATCGATGCCGCGGCACCCGCTTTTCTGGGGCAGCATCCCGATTCACCCGCCGCCGCGCTGCGGCGCGAAACCGCCAGCGAGCACGTGCGCCGTATCAGCCTGGACTGGCCGCGCCTGCTAGCGCCGACGGGCACAACGGCGGACGCAAGCGGAGTTATACAAAACCTGCGCGCCTGTCCGCTGCTGAACACGCCAGCCAAAGAGCCGGTCGATTGGTCCGCCGTCCATGACTGGCTCCAGACGCAATGGTTGGACATGGCTCCGGCAACGTGGCTGCGCGCCTGGCGAGCCTGCGGCAGGGATTGGCTCGACGACTGGAGCTACCGCGGCAAGCATTGGCTGCCTTCTTTGCTACGTCACGTCAAGGCCAAGGATATCGCCTTGCCATTGGACACGGCGCCCACGCTGTCGCTCGCCGCTCAGCCGGATGCGCTGCTCGAATTGGGGCGCCTGCTCGACCGGCACGGCGACGACTTCGTCACTTCTCCCCGCTGGCACGGGCGTTGCGCCCACACCGGCACCTGGTCGCGGCTGAACGACACCTCGGCGCTACGTCCCGGCTCGGCCTGGACCTTGTTGGGCAGCCGCATCGCCGAGTTGATATGCCTGTGCCTGCCGCAAGGCGACCAATGGTTGCAATGGGGCGCTTTGCCAACCGGCGACAACCAGGGGCTGGCTTGGGTCGAAATGGCGCGCGGCCTGCTCGTGCATCAAGTCAGCCTCGAACGCCACAACGATGGCTCGGCGCATGTGCGCGCCTGCCAGGTACTGGCCCCGACCGAATGGAATTTCCACCCCGAAGGCGTTGCGGCCCAGGCGCTGGCCGGATTGCCGGCCCATCAAGACGACACGGACGCCAAAGCACATCTGCTGATGGCGGCGTTTGACCCGTGCATTCCTTTCCGGCTCGACTCCGCCGCGGCGCACGAGGAGGTGCTTCATGCATGAAGCCAGTCTGGCCGGCGGGGTATTGCAGGTAGTCGAAGACACCGCGCAACGCGAAGGCTTTGCGCGTCTGCTGGCCTTGCGGCTGGAGGCCGGTCAATTGGCCGGCGTCGATATACGGGCGCTGCGCTTTGCGCTGGAGAGCATCGCGCCGGGCACCTTGCTCGAAGGCGCACGTATCGACATTGACGAGCCGCCCGGCCAGGCCTGGTGCATGGCCTGCTCGCAGTCGGTGGCGATCCAGCAACGCGGCGACGCCTGCCCAAACTGCGGCGGCTTCCAACTACAACCCACCGGCGGCCTTGAATTGCGCGTGGTAGATATGCATGTGAGTGATACGTGAGCGATGATTGAACCTAGTGTTGAAAGGATGCTATGTGTACCGTATGCGGATGCAGTGACCACCACCCGGACGCCGGCAACTTGCACGACTTGAATTTCGGCGCCGGCGCAGCGCGAGTGTCGGTGCCGGGCATGAGCCAGGAGCGCGCAATCCAGATCGAGACCGACATTCTGGGCGCCAACAATCGCGTTGCCACGCGCAACCGAGCGCACTTTCAAGCGCATGGCGTAACCGCGCTCAATCTGGTATCCAGCCCCGGATCGGGCAAAACCACCTTGCTGTGCGCCACCATCGAGGCGCTGAAGTCCCGCTCGCCCGGTCTGCCCGTGGCGGTAATCGAAGGCGACCAGCAAACCAGCTTCGACGCTGATCGCATTCGCGCCACTGGCGCGCCGGCAATTCAGGTCAACACCGGCAAAGGCTGCCACCTCGACGCCCCGATGGTGGCCGAAGCCTTCGCGCGGTTACACCAGCATGGGCACGAACATGAGCACCATCACCACGATCACGGCCATGACCATCACGACCATCACGCCGACGTCGGCAACCTGCTGTTCATTGAAAACGTCGGCAACCTCGTCTGCCCCGCCGTCTGGGATTTGGGCGAAGCGGCCAAGGTCGCCATTCTCTCGGTCACCGAGGGCGAGGACAAGCCGCTCAAGTACCCCGACATGTTCGCCGCCGCCCGGTTGATGATCCTCAACAAGATCGATCTGCTGCCGCACGTCAGATTCGACGTGGCGCGCTGCATCGAGTTGGCGCGGCGCGTCAATCCGGGCATCGAGGTGATCCAGCTTTCGGCCACCACCGGCGCGGGAATGGATGAGTGGCTGCACTGGCTCGATCACGCCATGGAACGCGAACACCGCCATCCGCATGATGGGCAAGACCAAGCCGCTGCCCTGCGCGACAGGGTGCGACAACTCGAAGCCGAGCTGGCTCAGGCCAGACAAGCACTGGCCACCGGATAGGCCATGGCATGACCGCTTGCGCGCAAGTCTCCGTATTGGCCTTCGGCGCTTGGCTCAAAAATGCCGCCTGCTGGCGGCATGGGGGCCGTGCGCACTGGTCGCCGGTACACGGCGATCTGAGCGATCCCGAGACGTGTGAGGCGCTAAAACACTCGGTAGACCAGCTCATCGCCCAAGCTCGTCAAGCAGGCGCACCCGTACAGGTCATCGCCCATGACCTGCATCCCGACTTCTTCAGCACACAACTGGCGGCGGCCGTCGCCGACGCGCTCGGTGTGCCTGCCGTCGGTGTACAGCATCACCATGCGCATGTCGCTGCCGTGATCGCTGAGCACGGTATCGAAGGCCCGGTAGTCGGTTTGGCGCTGGACGGCGTCGGCTTGGGCGCCGACGGCACGCCCTGGGGCGGCGAGTTGCTCTGGCTCGACGGCCCGCGCTGGACGCGCCTGGGCCATCTGTACCCGTTGGCCTTGCCCGGCGGCGACCGCGCCGCGCGCGAGCCGTGGCGCATGGCGGCTAGCGTTTTGCACGCCTTGGGGCGAGCTGACGAAATCGACCGGCGTTTCACTCCGCTGGTAGGCGTGGCCCAGGCTGAAGGCGTGCGCCAGATGCTGGCGCGCAACCTGAACTGCCCGCGTACCAGTAGCGCCGGGCGCTGGTTCGACGCCGCCGCCGCCGCGCTCGGACTAGGCCCACGGCAGCAAAATGAAGCTGAAGCCGCCATCGCGCTGGAGCAAGCCGCCGCGTGCGCGCCGCTGGCCTTTGGTCTGCCCGGTGTGGTGATCGACACCGCCAACCGCCTCGATCCGCGCGAGTTGCTGGGTGCGCTGTTCGACGCCGCCGATACGCAACGATCCGCGGCGGGTTTCCACCTGGCGCTGGCCGATGGCCTGGCCGACTGGCTGATCGCCGCCGCGCGAGAAAGGCAAACCCGCATTGCTTGCCTAAGCGGCGGTTGCTTTTTCAACCGCATCTTGCGCGAGCGGATACTGGCTAGCCTGACCAAAGCCGGCTTGCAGGCTTACTTGCCGGGCGCCATGGGCTGCGGCGATGCCGGCCTCGCCATCGGGCAAGCCTGGGTCGCCGCGCAGCAACCGGCAACTGCCGCCACGGAAAACACCATCAAGGAAGAAAGCGCAATATGTGTCTAGCCATTCCCGCCCAACTGATCGAGCTGCGCCCCGGCGATCAGGCCATCGTCAACCTTGGCGGCATCCGCAAGGAAATCTCCATCGCGCTGGTTGATGGCGTCAAGCAAGGCGACTACGTCGTCGTTCACGTCGGCCACGCCATCGGCGTCATTGACCCCGAGGAGGCCGAGCGCACGCTGGCGCTGTTCGCACAGTTGGAAGAAAGTGCAAGATGAAATACATTGACGAGTTCCGCGACGGCGCGCTGGCACAGCGGGTCGGCGAGCGCATTGCCGCCGAGGCCAATCCGGCGCGGCGCTACGGCCTCATGGAATTCTGCGGCGGCCACACACACGCCATTTCGCGCTACGGCATACCGGAGTTGCTGCCCGCCAATGTGCGCATGATCCACGGCCCCGGCTGCCCGGTGTGCGTATTGCCAATCGGCCGCATCGATCTGGCGATCCGGCTGGCATTGGAGCGCGGAGCGACCGTCTGCACTTATGGCGACACCATGCGCGTACCGGCCTCCGACGGCCTGTCGCTCATCAAAGCCAAGGCGCGCGGCGGCGACATCCGCATGGTCTATTCGGCTGCCGACGCGCTGGCGATTGCGCGCGCCGATCCGCGGCGCGAGGTGGTGTTTTTCGCCATCGGTTTCGAGACCACCACGCCGCCGACGGCGCTAGCCATCCGCACGGCGCAACAAGAGGGGTTGACCAACTTCAGCGTGCTGTGCTGTCATGTGCTCACGCCCGCGGCCATCACGCACATCTTGGCGCGGCAGTCCAGCGCCGTGCCCATCGACGGTTTTATCGGCCCGGCGCACGTCAGCATCGTCATCGGCTCCGCGCCCTATGAACACTTCGCCGCCACGTACCGCAAACCGGTGGTCATCGCCGGCTTTGAGCCGCTGGACGTGATGCAGGCCATCCTGATGCTGGTGCGCCAGATCAACGCAGGCCGCTCCGAGGTCGAAAACGAGTTCACCCGCGCCGTCACGCGCCAAGGCAACCTCAAGGCCCAAGCACTAATGGCCGAGGTATTCGAGATGCGCCCCAGCTTCGAGTGGCGCGGCTTAGGCGAAGTGCCTCACAGCGCGCTGCGCATTAGCGAGCCTTTCGCCGCTTTCGACGCCGAGCGCCGTTTCAACCTCCACTACCAATCCGTGCCCGACAACAAAGCCTGCGAATGCGGCGCCATCTTGCGCGGCATCAAAACACCGACCGACTGCAAAATCTTCGGCACCGTCTGCACGCCCGAAAACCCGGTTGGCTCCTGCATGGTGTCCAGTGAAGGCGCTTGCTCCGCCCACTACACCTACGGACGTTTCCGCGACACCCCCATCGTCGCCGAGAAAGCCGCCGCATGACCGTCGTCAAGCCCAACTACATTCGCCCGCTCGACATCCGCCACGGCCGCATCGACATGAGCCACGGCGCTGGTGGCAAGGCCAGCGCCCAGCTCATCGAGGAATTGTTTCTCGCCGCGCTGGACAACGAAT
Source organism: Burkholderiaceae bacterium (assembly GCA_031277295.1). Classification (GTDB taxonomy): domain Bacteria; phylum Pseudomonadota; class Gammaproteobacteria; order Burkholderiales; family Burkholderiaceae_C; genus Ottowia. The sequence goes on from JAITMV010000225.1 coordinate 15,768, forward strand.
TTCTGCGCCAAGGCGACGACGGCGCCGTACTGCCCCTGCCCGGCCTCGACGCAGCGCAAGGCCGCCTGGTCATGGCCACAGACGCCCACGTGGTATCGCCGCTGTTCTTTCCCGGCGGCGACGTCGGTTGCCTGTCGGTACATGGCACCATCAACGACGTCGCCATGCTGGGCGCGCGTCCGCTATACCTCAGCGCCAGCTTCGTCATCGAGGAAGGTTTTCCGCTGGCCGACCTGCAACGCATCGTCCGCTCAATGGCCGCGGCAGCGCGTGAGGCCGGCGTGCCGGTGGTCACCGGCGACACCAAGGTGGTGGAGCAGAACAAGGGCGACGGCGTGTTCATCAGCACCACCGGCGTGGGCGTGCTAGCCAAGGACGTGGAAATCAGCGGACGGCGGGCACGGCCCGGTGACGTGGTACTGCTGTCAGGCACCATCGGCGACCATGGCGTGGCCGTGCTCTCGCAGCGCGAATCGCTGGCCTTCGCCACCACCATCGAAAGCGACACCGCCGCGCTGCACACCTTGGTCGCCGTCATGCTGGCCGCCGCCCCCGGCGCGGTGCGCGTCTTACGCGACCCTACGCGCGGCGGGCTTGCGACCACGCTCAACGAAATAGCGCGCCAGTCCGGTGTCGGCGTGCTGTTGAACGAGGCCGACATTGCGGTCAAACCCGAGGTGCAAGCCGCCTGCGAACTGCTCGGCCTTGACCCGCTATACGTCGCCAACGAAGGCAAGCTAATCGCCGTGGTCGCCCCCGAGGCAGCCGACACGGTTTTAGCCGCCATGCGCGCCCATCCGCAAGGGGCCGAGGCAACCCAGATAGGCAAGATCAGCGAAGACCCTTATCATTTCGTGCAAATGCTCACCCGATTCGGCGGCCGCCGGGTGGTCGACTGGTTGAGCGGGGAACAACTGCCGCGCATCTGTTGATGCCGGTGCATCGTGGCACTATTGGAAGCAGGGAATGTCAAATCTGGTGTTCGCAAAAACAGAGCGGGGCAAAGCTGAAATGGCCCGTCGCTCTGGCGATCTGTCGTTGGCAGCCCGCCAGGTACTCATCATGGTCAACGGCATCGACAGCGTCATGACGCTAGCGGCGCGCGGTCTACCCCAATTGCAGACGCACTTGGCGCAACTACGCGAGATGGGCCTGATCGCACCCGTGCCGAGCCAGACAGCACCACCACAAGCACCGCCACGAGCACCGCCACCAGTACCACCACGAGCACCCTCACCGGCGCGGGCGGCAGTCCCGCCCGCCCCCCCGCCGCCCAGCCCCGTCGAGCCGTCAGCGGTAGAGCCGGACCCAAGAATTGACGCCCAATGCCGCATTGTGCTGAGCAGTCTGCAATCGCTTTTCGGCCCCAATGCCCCCGACGTGGCGCGAGCCATGCTGATGGCGCGCACGGCAGACGAATTCAATGCCGCCATTGACCACATAGAATCCCGGCTGATTGGCCACCTCGGGCGCAAGCGGGCGTTGCGCGAAACGCAGACAATGCGTCTGGAGCCAAAATAGGCTCCACACACCGGAGATACTTCTGATGGGCGGATACCGCAGCCACCCCAAACCCGCGGCGCCGGTCGAGTTCGACGTCAGGGCGACGCCTCATCCCGCCTGAGCGAGTTGGCGCGCCTTTGGTTTAGGACGGGATGCGAGACGCAAAGCGCGAGTGATACCCGGCAATCTCACGATCATTTGCCCTCGAAGCAAACCGCCCAAAACCAGGATGCGTCGACCGGTGGTCGACAAAGTGCCCCAAACAGCAGGAAAATAGCGCCACCGAGACACCACCTGGCCTGAAATCTCCGACTTTCCTCGTGAACGCTCCCCTGCCCCCCGACATCCTGCCCGCCGTCCTGCTGGTAGACGACGAGGTGCGCTCGCAAGACGCGATGCGCCGCACGCTCGATGAAGACTTCACCATCTTCACCGCCAGCAGCGCCGACGAAGCGCGCGACCTGCTGCAACGCCAGCCGGTCAGCGTCATTGTGTGCGACCAGCGCATGCCCGGCGTCAGCGGCGTCACCTTTTTGAAGGAAACGCGCGAACGTTGGCCCGAAACAGTGCGCATCGTCATCTCCGGCTACACCGACAGCGCAGACATCATCGCCGGCATCAACGAAGCCGGCATCTATCAATACATCCTCAAGCCCTGGTCGCCTGACCACCTGCTAGGCGTGGTGCGCAACGCAGTCGAAGCGCAGACCCTGCAACGCCAAACCAGCCGACTCGACCTGGAACTACGCACCAGCACCCGCGTGCTGCGCCAGCGCACCGCGCAGCAAATGGCACAGGCGCGCGAGCATTTCGGCTTCGAGCGCATCGTGCGCACGCCCGGCAGCCCGATTGACGCCGTCTGCGAATTGGCCGCGCGCGCCGCGCGCTACGACATCCCGGTACTGGTGCTTGGCGAATCCGGCACCGGCAAAGAACTACTGGCACGCGCCATCCACTACGCCTCGCCGCGTCTGGCCGGCCCATTCGAGGTCGAAAACTGCGCCGCCATCCCTGACACGCTGCTCGAGTCAGAGTTGTTCGGTCACAAGCGCGGCGCCTTCACCGGCGCTTACGAAGACCACGCCGGGCTATTTCAACGCGCCCACGGCGGCACCGTGTTTCTGGACGAAATCGGCGAAACCTCACCCGCCTTTCAAGTCAAGCTGCTGCGCGTGCTGCAAGAAAACGAGGTACGCCCGGTCGGCGCGGCGCGCCCGGTGCCAGTCGACGTCCGCATCATCGCCGCCACCCATCGTGACCTGGAGCAGCGCATGCGCGACGGGCTATTCCGCGAAGACTTGTACTACCGGCTGGCAGGCGTCACCTTCACCGTGCCGCCGTTGCGCGAGCGCGCCGCCGACATTGCGCCCATCGCGCACCAGTTGATATTCGACGTCGCCAGCGAACTTGGCCATCCGGGCGCGAACCTTCCTGACCAAACACTGGCCTGCCTGCTGGCCTACCCCTGGCCCGGCAACATCCGCGAGCTACGCAACGAAATCGCCCGTGCGCTGGCCCTGCACAGCGGCGCGAGCCTACCGCCCGAGGCCTTCTCACCGCGGGTGCTGCAAGGTCAACTCGGCACGAGCAACGCCGGCGCGCTGGCCGCCGTGCTACCCCATAGCGGCACTCTGGCCGAGCGGCTGGACGTGATCGAGGCCATGGTACTGCGCGAAACCTTGCTGCGCCACCGCTGGAACAAAACCCGCGCCGCCACCGAACTGGGCCTCTCGCGGGTCGGTCTGCGCGCCAAGATGCGGCGATTTGGGTTGGAAGGCGCATGACCCCGAAAACGCCCACCGCACTCAGCCCGAATGAGCCGCGAGCAAACCCCGGCAGCACGAGCGGCGGTGTTCGCGTTCGCGAACGCACCCCGCCCTACACCGTCGTCTGGCTCCAAAGCGGCGGCTGCGGCGGTTGCAGCATGTCGCTGCTATGCGCCGACACCGCCGACTTTCACGGCCACCTGCGCAGCGCCGGCATCGAACTGCTGTGGCACCCCTCGCTATCACTAGCCAGCGGCGCGGAAATGCTGGTGCTGCTGCAATCGGTGCTCGACGGCAAGACGCGGCTGGACGCCCTGTGCATCGAAGGCGCGCCACAGCGCGGCCCTCATGGCAGCGGCCGCTTTCACATGCTCGCCGGCACCGCGCACCCCATGCTCTGGTGGGTGCGCGAGCTATCCCTGCGCGCGCGCCACGTCATCGCCGTCGGCAGTTGCGCAGCCTGGGGCGGCATCACCGCAGGCGGCGGCAACCCCACCGACGCCTGCGGCCTGCAATACGAAGACGACCACTTTGGCGGCCTGCTCGGCGCCGACTTTCGTGGCGCTGGCGGCCTGCCCGTCATCAACATTGCCGGTTGTCCCACCCACCCCGGCTGGGTCACCGACACGTTGATGGCGCTGGCCGCCGACGCGTTCACCGCCGCCGACCTCGACCCACTGAACCGCCCGCGTTTTTACGCCGACCAACTCGTTCATCACGGCTGCTCGCGCAACGAATACTACGAATTCAAGGCCAGCGCCGAAAAACCCTCCGACTTAGGCTGCCTGATGGAACACATGGGCTGCAAAGGCACCCAGGTCCACGCCGACTGCAACCTGCGCCCCTGGAACGGCGAAGGCAGTTGCACCCGCGGCGGCTATGCCTGCATCGCCTGCACCGAACCGGGCTTTCAGGAACCCGGCCACCCGTTTCACCAAACCCCAAAACTTGCCGGTATCCCCATCGGCCTGCCCACCGACATGCCCAAAGCCTGGTTCGTCGCCCTAGCCTCCCTATCCAAAAGCGCCACGCCCAAACGGGTAAAACAAAACGCCACCGCGGATCATCTGCTCGTCAAACCGGCAGTACGCACAACAAGATTGAAATAACCCGATGCGCCCGCCTTCCGCACGAGTTGGCGCACTTTTGGTTTGAGGTGAAACGGGAGCCTCAAAAATCGATGGTCATGCGACGCCAGAAACACCTATCTCTGGCCACCATTTGCGCACCAGTACCCAGCATGCCAACCCTGCGGCCATGAAGGCAAAGGAGGTCAGCGCCAACCCAATCGCCGAGTGCATGACTGCCGGAGCGATTAAACCTGCCACCAATCCTTTGAAGATCAAGCCAACTACGGATTGTAGAGATGAGGCCATGCCACGTCGCTCAGGATGCAAGCCTAGTGCAAGAAGCGTAACTACCGGTGCTGTTAGCGCCCAACCCAGCGAGAACAGAGCGATTGGCCACAACGCCCACGCCATGCGTGGTATCAGCATCAAGTTAAGTATGAGGTTAAGCAGGGACGTTGCCAACATTATCCAGAATCCCATCATGACTTGACGCGAATGCTTTGCACGCCCGGCCATACGGCCTGACAGCCATAATCCGGCTATGAGGCCAACAGTGTTAAAGGCGAACAACCAGAAAAATTGGCGTGGTGCCAAATGCAAGATTTGGCCTAAGAATACAGGCGCGGAAAGAATATAAAGAAATGCGCCATTGAACGGTATGCCATAGACCACCGCGAGCAACAAAAAACGACGGTCACGCAGGAGCTTGCTGTAGCCACTCAGCAAATTGCCAATATCTAACGGCTGGCGTGCAGAAATCGGTAGAGATTCAGGCAGAAGGCGCCAAATTGACACCCACAACAACGCCCCCATGGCAGCCATGAACCAAAATATAGCCTGCCATGATAGATAATCAGAAAATACTCCACCAATAATAGGCGCAATAACTGGCGCAATACCAAAGAATATGGTGATCTGGCTAATTATCTTTTGTGCTTGTATTGGTGAAAACAAGTCACACGTCACGGCGCGTGCAATGACGATACCCACGCCAGCAGAAAATCCCTGCAACGCACGACAGACAATTAGCCAACCGACTGTGGGTGCAAGTGCGCATCCAATTGAGGCTAGCGTGAACAGCACCAACCCACACAAAACAACTATGCGGCGTCCAAACCTGTCAGAGAGCGCTCCGTGAAATAGGCTCATGAACGCAAAACTCAGAAGATACGCCGAGAGCGTCTGTTGCATCTGCTCAGGCGTCGCGTCTAGCGCCTTGCCGATTGCGCTGAAAGCGGGAATATAAGTATCTATAGCAAATGGCCCTAGCATTGCTAGCCAAGCCAGTAGCACGGCTATCACCCAAGACGATGGTGGAGGCTTTGCGGATGCAGGCAACGGCGAGGCGCCCCCAGGATGACGAGCCATAAGCGAATCAGAACAATGGATTGAAAAGTGGTGCCAGTTTAACCTAGGCGCCTTGATGAGGGCACTGCGCGGGTGGCCTCGATGGTGCGCATCAGCAGGGTCTCTACGCCCTCTTCGCCAACGCGCTCGCGCCAGCGTCTCAGGCTCGAAGGATCGGTGGGCGCTTCGGTCTGCAGGTAAGTCTCACCGCATAAGCAGCAGGCCCTGCAAAACCTCTCCGACCCGCGCGAACACTAGCGTTTCGGTGTCATCGCGAGTAGCAAAAACTCCCAGGCCTTGCTCGGATCAATATCAATTTTCAGGAGGTGAGCGCGGCGCGAAGCTTCCCCTCCTCATTCGGTGCAAAGGCGGCAATCTCCCTCACCCTCGTCATTCCCGCGCAGGCGGGAAAACAAAGCCTTGATAAAACGAGGCCGCAGGCCGAAGCTTCGCTTTCCCTGTCATCCCCGCGAAGGCGAGAACTTCGCGGGAATGACGAAAGGACGCTCTGAAATAGCGAAAGGGCGAGGCCGCGCCAGTTTCATGCGTCACGGGTAGCACGCCATCGGCATGGAACACTGAGACGAATTTTGCAAAGGCCGACTGCACACCGTTCAGCCCCCTTCGTCATTCGGCGTGAAATCCCCCGTCATTCCCGCGAAGTTTCCAACTTTATTTGTGAGCGCTAACTCAATATACTTCACCATAAAACTTCATCCGACATTATTTCCGCGCAGATGGCACAAAGAAACTAAGTGAGCGCTTGTAAATTAAAGTAAGGGCTTCGTACCGAACGATGAAAATGTAAGGTTGCGCTAGCTTTATACGTCGCGGGCGGCACGCCATCGGCATGGAACACTGGGGTACATTCTGCAAGATCGTGTATTTGACTTTTACATTCAGAAACAAATGTACATTATCCAAGGATAACCCTGATTTACTGGATAGTCTGATTTTTTTGCACCAATTAAATCAATGAGTTATCTTACTTTTTGTGAAAAAATTCCTGACAAATAAAGGCCCCATAGCATTATCAACCAATGTTCTCCTGGTTGGCACAAACTGTCAACGCAGTGGCATCCTGAAGCGTTAGGCAACCGTGCTTGTCTCAAGATGCAGAAGGGAAAAGCCGACTCTGGGGAACGCAAGCCATATTAATTTCATCCCATTTAGGCAATTTTCGGAAATTTTTAACAATGCATAGCGAAAAAAAAATTATCTGGGTTTCGGGTGGCTACCGTGTACATTGCGAGTTCTTTCCGTGCCCTAGCCCACGCGGCACGGTACTGATGGTCAACGGTGCATTCGCGACCATCACGTCGCTCCATCACACGATCAAGTATCTCATTGAGCAATTCAATGTCGTAGCATTCGATCTGCCATTTGCCGGGGAGTCGCGAGTGCTGAATCCGAAAGCGGCGGTTCTGGAGAAGGATAAAGAAGTTGCGATCCTGCTCGACTTAATAAATATCTATGAACCGGATTTCGCAATCTCTATGTCGTGGGGAGGAGTCGCGCTCTTGTTATCTCTTTCCCAGCGACCGAGCAGTATCAAACGAGCAGTGTTGGGATCATTTGCGCCCGAAGTGAACCCGCTGATGCGAAACTATCTTGAACAGTCCCTGAGATTCCTCGCTGCTGACAATCATGAAGGTGCTGCTGCGTTATTCAACCAGACGTTGGGACGTTATCTGCCCCGCTTGTTTCAGCGCTTCAACGAGCGCTACCTTCTCCAGTTCGGCACGCACGCGATAGACCAGATATTATTTCACATTCGGCACGTGCTGTCGATGGACCTTTCGAAATATCAAAACGTCGTGACCGAGATCGATTTGCCCTTGATGTTTGTTAATGGCGAGCGAGATCAATTCACGCCGGCGGACTCAATCACGCACCTACAACTTCCACGCGCGGAAATTAGGCGTGAGATCGTCCCTGAAGCGGGCCACTTTCTAGACATGGAAGGCAAGGTGCCGTGGCGACACATGCGAAGCCTGCTGATCAACTACCTGTTGGAAGGCGCCAATGTCACTCCTGAATATACCTAACACTTTGACGTTTCTGCGCTTGTGCACTGCTCCGGTTATCGCGGCGCTTATTGTTGAGGCTCCTCCAGCGCACGGCTCCCCCATCGCCTTGGGTCTATTCGTTGTCGCAGGTGCATTGGACAAGCTTGATGGCGTTATCGCACGACGATGGAACTTGATGACGGAATTCGGTGCAATTGCCGACCCCATTGTGGATAAAGTCTGGCTGCACACGGTCAACGTGGCGTTGCTCTCAATTGGAGCGATGCCTCTATGGGTGGTTGCTGTGTTTCTTGCTCGAGACTTTGTGGTGGCTGAACTCCGCGGTGCCGCCCAGCGTGGCGGTTCGTCGCGTGCGGCGCATTGGCTCGGAAAGATGAAAATGCGGACACAGACTATCTATGCAGCCCTTTGCATTGCCGCCACCATGCCTGCGGCGGCTAGTTGGGCGAATGTGCTGGCGTTGTTTGTCCTTGCCCTGGCCCTCTATTTCACTGCTGCCTCTTTACTGCATTACGCACAGATTTATACCTCGCGTGCCGTGCAACCGCGGGATGCAGTTGGCCGTGGAGATTCTCAATGACTGCGCGTAAGCTTCGTATCGGCGTGCTCGAGATCTTCGTTGACGGCCCTGCGTCCGGCCTTGTCGCGCTGTTATACAACCGAATGTTCACCAAGCAATATGTGAGCATCATGCCGCAGATCATCTCGGTCTGGTGTCGGCAGCTTGGGCACGAAGTTTTCTATCGAACCTATTACGGACAGGCCGACATCGAGGCGTTGATGCCGCCCGACCTCGACTACCTGCTGATCTCGACCTACAGCAAGAACAGTCCGCTCGCCTATTCGCTTTCGCACCTGTATCGCTCAGCAGGCGTGATAACGGTGATTGGCGGTCCGCACGCGAAGGCTTTTCCAGAGGACTGCTCTCGCCATTTCGACGTCACGGTTGGTGACTGCGACAAGCAGTTGCTTGAAGATATCCTCGCCGCAGGCCGCGATGGACCAGCTATTGTCTCCAGCGGACGAACGCTCAGAGACATTCCTACGGTAGAGGAGCGTATGCCGGAAATCCGCATCGCATCCTTTGACGAGGGCCGGCCAGGACGGTTAACTGCCATCCCATTATTGTCGAGCGTCGGTTGCCCTTACAGCTGCAACTTTTGCATTGATTGGTCGAATAACTACCACCAGCTTCCCACTGAGCGGCTGAAGGCGGACCTTGAGTACGTCTCCCGCAACCTCCCAGGAGTGTTGTTGGGTTTCCACGATCCAAACTTCGGGGTGAACTTCGACGCGACGATGGACGTGATGCGCAGTGTTGCTCCGGGCGCGCGGAATCCCTACGTGATGGAGAGTTCGCTGTCGATCTTGAAGCCATCGCGTCTGCCTGCATTATCTGAAACGAACTGTGTATTCGTGCTTCCGGGCATTGAATCATGGGCTGATTACTCCAACAAGACCGGTGTGGGGCGCCGCACCGGCGCCAAGAAACTAGAGGAGGTTGTTCTGCATTTGCGCGAGTTATCTCGTTACGTCGAGGGCATTCAAGCGAATCTCATTTTTGGCACCGATAGCGATGCCGGCTCAACACCCGTGGACTTGACGCTCGAATTCATGAAAACCATGCCGGAAGTCTGGCCTGCAATCAACGTGCCGATTCCTTATGGCGGTACGCCGCTTGCGGACGAATGGCGCACCAACAATCGAGTGCTTTCGGCAATGCCTTTGCTGTTCTACCGGAACCCCTATCTCACGTTCCAGCCTGCCAACTACGACGCACAGTCATATTACGAAAACTGGCTGCGACTGCGCAAAGGGTTGATGTCGCCGTCATTGTTCGCGCGACGGATGGCAAGCAGCACGAGCCTGCGGGTCAAGGGCATGAACATGTTGCGCACGCTGCGAATGCACTCCGGATATCGCGAGGTCAGGCGACACCTGCATGCCATTCGCACCGACAAGCAACTCGCGGACTTCCATGCGGGGCGTAGTACCGTGCTACCTGATTACTATGAGGAGAAGTACGAACGTGCGCTGGGCAAGTACGCACAGCTTCTGCCACGTGGTCGTAGAGCGCCGTCGCTTGGAGGCGAGCCTGCGTCGGTGGGCCCCCTGGCCCAGCCCTTGCGGTTCGTACCGAATGCGGCTCTATCAAGAAACTGAGTGAGGATGCGCGCCATGCATGTTCACGACGGAAGCGCGTACGCGACTAATACGGCAAGGATCGTGCTGTCGATCCGATCCAAGACTCCACCCTTGGCTCCCAGCGTGTCACCGAAGTCTTTGACCAGTAACACACGCTTGATGCTTGAAAACAGCAGGTCGCCAAAAATGCCTGCGATCAGAATTACCAGTGCTTGCGTGGCAGACAAGTTGGAGCCGACCACGACACGCAAAAAGAACCAGGCGCCAAATCCACCAACGATTCCGAAGGCAGCTCCGGACAAGGTCTTGTTAGGTGAGATTCGCGAGGCCAAGCGACCGCGTGGCCATAGTTTGCCGCCAGCCGACGCGCAGAAATCCTGTGCAGCCACCAAGACGATGCATTCCTGCAAGCGAGATATGTGTGCCGTCGGCGTCATGAGCAGATGGCAAGCTTCAAGGATAACCACACCGATGATCGCCAGTGATGATGCGCCGATCAACAAAATCGCGTTGAACCGGTCTTCCTTGTCGACCTTTAAGCCGACCGAAAGAAAAACTGCATTGATCGCAAACATGAGCAGCATCGTTGGCTCAGTCGGTACCAAACCTCGACAGGCGATCACGACAAGTGCCGCGTTGGCCACTAGCAGCGCGTTGCGCGTTGCTCGGCTCAGTTGCAGTTGTGCGAGCAATTCGATCACGCCTGCCAACGCCACGAAGATAAAAATCCCCGCCACGACTGAGGCAGGCCCAGCAAGTGCAAGGACCGTCGCAAGCACCATCAAGGCGCGATAAGAATATTTTCCAAGCTTTAGCGGCAGCATCTTCTTCTTCTCGTTTTGAACACGATATTGTATTGCATTGTGATGTTGATGAAATTTCAGAAGGGAGAGGGAGAAGTTTTCTACAAGTTGATGACGAAAAATATCCATATCAGACCCAGTCGAAGGCGCAGCAGTCGAATTCTATTGACCTCGAAATCATTACGTTTGACTCCGATGATGCTGTCTGCTGACGGCAGCCGGCATCTGTTGAAAGAAGCGCCATCCGGCCATGACTGAGAGGATAAATAATGCGCTACTTTTCTTTTTTTCAAAAAACCAAATGATTGCTTCTCGATGGGATTGCCTGGAACGAAATTCATAGGAATCTACCAAATCAAGGGGATCTGCACGCCTGGTCAAATTTGCAAATGGCTATCAACAATAACGACGTTGGCATGAACCGCCGATTCCGGGTCGGTGTTGCGTTCTTTACAGCAGTGATTGCAACCGCTGTGATTGGAGTGCTAGGCTCGGTGTTCGCATTGCGTCGTTTAATTCTCACATTGAAACCCGAGCAGCTTCAGCAACGCTTACTTACCAGCATCTTGCATCGCAATTCGACATCCGAATATGGCCGTGCGCATGGTTTCGGCGTCAAGCTTGGCTCACCGAGCGAATTTATAGACCAGCACCCGATTGTCGACTACGAGGATTTACGCAGTTGGGTTGAGCGAAGCATTGAATGCGGTCGCAATCTGCTGGCAGAAGTTGATCTGTTTCGGCTAAGCGCCACCAGCGGGACGACTGGGCAACCAAAGGTAATTCTCCAGTCACGTATGCTGTACCGGCGAGAATATCTCGAATACACACTGGCCGTGTTGTTTCGGATCCTGCTTGCCGACCCCCGCTCACTCATGAGGCCCGTCGGCATCATTGCTGCCGCTGGAGAACACAAGCGTATTGGCGCGGTAGAGTCTGCGAGCGCAGCCAATACGCTGTACCGCACTTCTCCATTCCGCAGACTTGCGGCATTGCCGCCAACTCTGTTTGAGATCAAGAACGCAGGTGCGC
>JAITMV010000231.1 GCA_031277295.1 Burkholderiaceae bacterium
CGCCGACGCCCAGAAATCGACGCGCAGTCTGACGCCTATCGAGGTGATCGCCGACGTGCCCGCCAGTCCGCTGACTTTTTCCGCCGACCCCAAACAACCGCGCCAGCCGCTGCCGGCCAGCGATGGGGCGGATGTGCTGAAGACGATTCCGGGCTTTTCGGCGGTTCAAAGCGGCGGCACCAATGGCGACGTGGTGCTGCGTGGCATGTTCGGCTCCCGGCTCGGGGTTCTGAGCGATGGCGCCTTGCTACACGGCGCCTGCGGCAGCCGCATGGACGCGCCAACGTCGTACATCGCGCCAGAAACTTACGACCGCATCACGCTCATCAAGGGGCCGCAGTCGGTGGTCAACGGCCCAGGCATGTCGGCTGGCGCGGTGTTGTTTGAGCGCGATACCCAGCCGTTCGACGCGCCAGGTATTCGCTTCAACGGCAGTCTGGTGGGCGGCTCCTTTGGTCGCAACGACCAGAACATCGACTTGAGCGCCGGCAACTCGTTTGGCTATGCGCGTTTGACCGCCAACAAGGCGCATGAGCAGGACTACAAGGACGGCGGTGGCCGGCGCGTGCATTCGCAATGGGACAAGTGGAACGCCGATCTGGCGCTGGGCTGGACGCCCGATGCGCATACGCGCCTGGAACTGTTCGCTGGCGTGGGCGACGGCTATGCCAGCTATCCGGGGCGCGCCATGGACGGCGCCAAGTTCAGGCGCGACAGCTACGGCCTGCGCTTTGACAAGCAGCGCATCGGCACGGTGCTTGAGCGCGTGCAGGTCCGTCTTTACTCCTACGAGTTCGATCACGTCATGGACAACTACACCATGCGCCCGCGTCCTGCGGGAATGCCGATGGCCTCCAACCCGCGCCGCCGCATTACCGGAGGCAACGCCTCGACTACTTGGCGCTGGTCGGATCGGTTCGAGTTGGTGACGGGGGTTGATTTCCAGGCCGAGCGGCACGATCTCAGGCGTTCCTCGATGGGTGGCGGCATGGGCGGTGGCATGATTTCCTACACCGACATGCCGCGCACGCCCAACGCCCATATGAGTACCGCCGGTCTGTTTGGCGAGCTGAGCTGGTTCGCCAGCGATACCCAGCGTGTCATCGGCGGCTTGCGCATCGATCACGCCAGCGCCAGGGACAAGCGCGCCAGCAGTCCCACCGCGGGCGACAAACGCGCCAAAACCTTGCCTAGCGCCTTCGTGCGCTATGAGCAGGACATTGCCGAGGCGCCCGTCATGTGGTACGCGGGCCTGGGCCACGTACAGCGCTTTCCCGATTTCTGGGAGCTGATCTCCCCCGGACAGGGGCCGGCCGGATCGGTCAACGCCTTTTCAGCCATCCGGCCTGAAAAGACCACGCAACTGGACATTGGCGCGCAATACAAAAGCGCCAGCCTGGATGCCTGGGTATCGGCCTACGCCGGCACGGTGAGCGACTTCATCCTGTTCAACTATCCGGGCGCGGCCAGCCAGTCGCTCAATGTCGATGCCCGCATTGCCGGGGCCGAGTTGGGCGCGCGCTGGCGGCTTACGCCGCAATGGAACGTGAGCGGTTCGCTGGCCTACGCCTGGGGAAGAAATGCCAGCAGCGGCAAACCGCTGCCGCAAATCCCGCCGCTGGAGGTGCGCCTGGGCGCCGAATATGCCCAGGGCCACTGGTCGGCGGGCGGCCTGTGGCGGCTGGTGGCGGCGCAGCACCGCTACGCGCTCAGCCAAGGCAACGTGGCGGGCAAGGACTTCGGGCCGAGCGGCGGCTTTGGCGTGCTGTCGCTGCATGGGCAATACGCCTTCAATAAAAACGCCAAGCTCTCGGTCGGCATTGACAACGTGCTGGACAAAAAGTACAGCGAACACCTGAACCTGGCCGGCAACGGTGACTTCGGCTTTGCCGCCAACACCGCGTTCAACAACCGGGGGCGCAGCGTGTGGGTGCGGTTGAGCGTTACTCATTGAACCTGGAAATGGTAGTTGACCGTTTGTGGTCGCCGGAGAAGCGGCATGAACGCCCGACGTTCGTGCTGTCCAAGGGTGCGCCAAGCACCTTTGGAGCCGCGGCGCTCACCCTTGCCAGCCCACCCGATGACAACCTGCTCGGACGCGTTCAACTATCGTTTCCAGGTTGAAGTGTTACGCTTGCACCATGCCCCCCCAAAGCGAGGTCAACCTGTCTGAAAGCGACGGCGTGCGTTATCTGCACTTCGGTACCGAGTGGGTGCAAGGCTCGATGCGAATCGATGCGCCGTTCGAGTTGGAGCTGGAATACGTGCAGCGCATGATGGCATGGCTGCTGTTCGTGCCGGCGGCGTCGGTGGCCGGGCGACACGCGATGCAACTGGGACTGGGCGCGGGGGCGATTACCAAGTTTTGCTACAAAAAGTTGCGCATGATTTGCACCGCAGTGGAGTTGAATCCGCGCGTGGCCGATGTATGCCGCGTTTGGCTGAGGCTGCCGCTCGACGATGAGCGGCTGCGGGTGGTGATCGCCGACGCGGCGCGCGAAATTCAATGCCCCGAATGGCTGGGTTGTGTGGACGCGCTGGCGGTCGATCTGTACGACGAGCAGGCCGCCGCGCCGGTGCTCGACAGCGCGGCGTTTTATGCTGACTGCCGCCGCCTGCTGACCGATGACGGCTGCATGGCGGTCAACCTGTTCGGGCGCTCGGCTAGCTTTGAGCGCAGCTTGGCGCGTATTGCTGAGGCTTTCGGCGCGCGCGCGGTGTGGACGTTCAAGCCGACGCGTGAGGGCAATACGGTGGTGCTGGCGCAGCGCACGCCGACGCGGCCCAAGCGCGAAGCGCTATGTGCTCGGGCCGAGGCTATCGAGGCGCGCTGGAAGTTGCCGGCGAGCAAGTGGCTCAAGGTTTTGAAGGCAATTGAAAAATGAGCGTTTCCCGTCCGCGCCAGGGTGCGCGCCCGTTGCGTCGGGCCGGCGCACTACAAGCCCCGCGCAAACTCCGAGCGCACTGGCCGTAAGTGGTGACAGCAACGCCGTTAGTGGAGTGACTCTGGGTGCGCTCAGTGACCGCATATCAAGCAAACCAAGGGTATGTCCTAGTCGGTTTGTATCGATTTGCACCAAGTTGTAGTAGTTACACTACGTCGCAAGCTATCAGGCTCGTGCAAGAATACGCTGCGGTCGGCGGTGGTGGCGCTTAGTCGTTACTGATTGGTGCAATGAAGCTTCATGCCAGCCTTTTTCGTTCCAGCATATAGAGGAGATGACTTGTGCGCATAAAGAATCAGAAAGACTTCTTTTGCGGGTTGATTTACGTCGGCGTTGGTGCCGGTTTTGCCTTGGGGGCGACCAACTACACCATAGGCGATGGCGCTCGCATGGGGCCCGGTTACTTTCCTTTACTGCTGGGTGTTGTGCTGGCGCTTATTGGCGCCGTCATCATGTTCCAGTCGTTGGTAGTGGAAACGCCGGACGGTAACCCGGTCGGCCCGTGGGCATTTAAGCCGCTGATTCTGATCGTCTTGTCCAACCTGCTCTACGGCATTTTGCTGGGTGGTATTCCCAGCCTGAACGTGCCGGCGATGGGCCTGATCGTGGCCATTTACGGGTTGGTTATTCTGGCTGCGCTGGCGGGCACGGAATTCCGCTGGCGCGAGGTGCTGGTTCTGGCGACTATTCTGGCCGCTGGCAGTTGGGCGGCGTTCGTGTGGGGGCTGAAGTTGCAGTTCCAGGTCTGGCCTACGTTCCTGGGTTGAAAGATAGGAAAGGCTAGACCATCATGGATCTGATCAGCAATCTCTCCTTGGGCTTCAGCGTTGCGTTTACGGCCCAGCACCTGCTTTACGCCCTCATGGGCTGCATATTGGGCACGCTGATCGGCGTGCTGCCGGGCGTTGGCCCGATTCCGGCTATCGCCATGCTGCTGCCGGCCACTTACGCGTTGCCGCCGTCGGCAGCGCTTATTATGTTGGCAGGCATTTACTATGGTGCTCAGTATGGCGGTTCCACCACGGCCATATTGGTCAATTTGCCGGGCGAGTCGTCGTCAGTTGTTACGGTGATCGACGGTCACCAGATGGCGCGCAAGGGCCGGGCGGGGCCGGCGCTGGCGGCAGCGGGTATAGGCTCGTTCATCGCGGGCTGTTTCGGCACGTTGGTGCTGGCGGCTTTTGCCGTGCCGCTGACCGAGGTGGCGTTCATGTTCGGCCCAGCGGAGTATTTTTCGCTCATGGTGCTGGGGCTGATCGGCGCGGTGGTGCTGGCTTCCGGTTCGCTCATCAAGGCGGTGGGCATGATCGTGCTCGGCCTGCTGCTGGGTCTGATCGGCACTGACGTCAACTCGGGCGTGGCGCGTTATTCGTTTGATATTCCGGAGCTGACTGATGGTATCAACTTCATCGTCGTTGCCATGGGCGTGTTCGGCTACGGCGAAATCATCGCCAACTTGTCGCGGCCGGCGGAAAAGCGCGATCTGCTGACGGGCAAAGTGGAGCACCTGTACCCGACCAAAGAAGACTGGAGGCGCATGACTCCGGCCATGCTGCGTGGCACGTTGCTCGGTTCGGTGCTCGGCATTTTGCCTGGTGGCGGTGCGCTGCTGTCGGCCTTTGCCGCCTATACGATCGAGAAAAAGATCAAGCTCAAGTCCGGCGAGGTGCCGTTTGGCCACGGCAACATCCGCGGCGTGGCGGGGCCGGAGTCGGCCAACAACGCTGGCGCGCAGACGTCCTTCATCCCGCTGCTGACGCTGGGTATTCCTCCCAACGCGGTGATGGCGCTGATGGTGGGCGCGATGACCATCCACAACATCCAGCCCGGCCCGCAGGTGATGACCAGCAACCCGGAACTGTTCTGGGGCCTGATCGCCTCAATGTGGATCGGCAACGCCATGCTGGTGATCCTGAACCTGCCGCTGATCGGTTTGTGGATCAAGCTGCTGTCGGTGCCGTACCGCTGGTTGTTTCCGTCCATCGTGCTGTTCTGTGCTTTAGGCGTGTACTCGACTAACAACAACACCTTTGACGTCTGGATGGTGGGTTGGTTCGGCATCATCGGCTACATCTTCATCAAGCTGGGCATGGAGCCGGCACCGCTGCTGCTGGGCTTCATCCTTGGCCCCATGATGGAAGAAAACCTGCGTCGCGCGCTGCTGTTGTCGCGCGGTGCCTGGAGCGTGCTGGTCACGCGCCCGCTGTCGGCTACGCTGCTGGGCTTGGCGGCGTTGCTGCTGATCATCGTGCTGCTGCCGGCGGTCAAGAGGGGGCGGGAAGAAGCCTTCGTGGAAGACTAGCGAAGCGCGTTTACGGTTATACGGGACGACGCACATGGATTTGGGCATCGCGGGAAAATGGGCGCTGGTGGGCGGCGCGAGCAAGGGCCTGGGACTGGGTTGCGCCCAGGCGCTGGCGCACGAGGGCGTGAACGTGGTCATGGTGGCACGTGGCCAAGAGGCGCTGCAAGCCGCCGCCGATGCGCTGCGTGCGGGCTTGGGCCAGCGGCCCGTACAGGTGATTGCCGTGGCCGCCGACATCACCACGTCGCAGGGGCGCGCGGCGGCTTTCGCGGCGCATCTGGACTACGACATCGTCGTTACCAACGCCGGCGGCCCGCCGCCGGGCAGCTTTCGTGACTGGGACCGCGCGGCCTGGATCAAGGCCGTGGACGCCAACATGCTGACGCCGATTGAGTTGATTAAGGCCAGCATCGACGGTATGCTGGCGCGCGGCTTCGGGCGCATCGTCAACATCACCTCCAGCGCGGTGAAAGCGCCGATTGACATCCTGGGCCTGTCCAATGGCGCGCGCTCGGGGCTGACTGGTTTCGTCGCTGGGCTGGCGCGCAACCCGGAGGTCGCAGCCAAGGGCGTGACAATCAACAACCTGTTGCCGGGCAAGTTCGACACTGATCGCCAAACCGCCACCTTGCAAGCCACGGCGCAAAAGTCCGGCAAGAGCGTCGAGCAAGTCCGCGCCGCGCAACAGGCGCTGATTCCGGTCCAGCGCTTTGGCACCCCGCGTGAATTCGGCGCGGTCTGCGCGTTCCTATGCAGTCAGCAAGCCGCCTATTTGACTGGACAGAACGTGCTGCTTGACGGCGGGATGTATCCGGGTACTTATTAAGCGGCGCCCGATAAATTTCCCAAGTTCGGAAATACACAGGCCTTCCCATGACGTTGACCGACTCACCCGTCACGCTCAACGCCGCTGCACGGCGCTTTGAGATTCATTTGAGCGGCCACATCGCCTACGCTGAATTCAAGCCTTTTGCCGGCGGCATGGCTTTCGTGCACACCGTGGTGCCCAAGGCGCTGGAAGGCCAGGGGCTGGGCAGCCGAGTGGTGCGGCACGCGCTGGACCATGCGGTGCGGCAGGGGCTGAAGATTCGCGCCGACTGCTCGTTCGTCAAAACCTACATCGAACGGCACCCGCAGTACCAGCCGCACACGGTGGCGTGAAAAGCGTCCAAGGCGACGCCTAAACGCGATCAGGTACGCCTGTGGCCGTTTTCATTGCCAGACAAAGGTCTTGCCACGCTTTGGCCTTTTCGGTCAGGGCGCGCAGCAAGTAGGCGGGGTGGTAGGTGACGATGACGGGCACGCCCTCATAGTGATGCACGCGGGCGCGTAGGCGACCAATCGGCTCGGTGGTTTGCAGCAGCGACTGCACGGCAAAGCGCCCCATCGCCAGAATGATGCGCGGTTTGACGAGCGCGACCTGCCGGCGCAGATAAGGCTCGCACTGCGTCACTTCGGCGGGTTGCGGGTTGCGGTTGCCGGGCGGGCGGCATTTGAGGACATTGGCGATGTAAACGCCATGCTTTGCCGACGTCTCGGGTGCAGTGGCATTCGCCGCGCCGGTTTCGTCTTCAAGCTCGAGTTCGGCTTGGCGCGACAACCCGATGGCAGCCAGCATGTTATCCAGCAGCTTGCCGGCGGAGCCGACGAAGGGGTGGCCTTGGCGGTCTTCTTGTTCGCCCGGCGCTTCGCCCACCACCATCCAGTCGGCGGTGCGGCTGCCGACGCCGAACACGGTTTGCGTGCGGCCCGCGCACAGGCCGCAGGCGCGGCAGTCGGCGACGGCAGCTTGCAGTTCGGGCCAGCCCATCGATTCGATGCCCGCTGGCCGCGGTTCGATATCCGAGAGGGGGTGAACTCGTCCGTCACGCTCGCTCATGCCGTCAAAACGCGCCTGTTCATCGTTGCGAATGCTTCCGGCACCACGAGGTATTGCGGCACTTTGCGCCTCGCATTCCCTCCCGAATCCGGGCGCGCCCGCTCGCGCAGACTTGTTCAGAGGCTCCTTGGCGCCGCCGGTAATCGACCCCGGCGCACTCTTGGCGTGCGGCACCCATACCTTGATGCCCATTTCGGCCAGCATGGCACGCTGGCGTTCGTTCAGCAAAGTCATACCGGTTCTAGTGTCCTGAGTTAGAAGTTCGCAAACAAAATCTACCGAGAATCATCGCCATGCGGCGTTGCAAATCCTCGCAATACCACGCAGTATTGCTGCGGTTTGCGCCTTGCCTGGCACTGATTTCGGCAGATTTTTTGTTCACGAACTTCTAACCCAGGACACTAGTGTCCTGAGCTGGAAATTCACTGAACAAATCCGCCCAAAATCGGCGTCATGCGGCGAAAGCACTATTTTCATATGCAAGCATTTGCGGGACAGAGCACCAACTCAGGACACTAGCCGCAGGCTCATTACCACGGCGTCCTCACGTTCACCTTCGCGCAAGGGGTAGTAGTTCTTGCGCATGCTGACGCGGGTAAAGCCGCGCGCCAGATAAACCTTCTGCGCACGCGCGTTGCTGACGCGCACCTCCAGCCACAGACATTCGGCGCCCTGGCTGCGCGACCACAGGGCCAGCGCGTCAAGCATGACCAGCGCCCAGCCCTGACGCTGGAACGCTGGCGCAACGGTAATGTTGAGCAGATGTACTTCCTGAACGCCGCGCAAGGCCACAAAGTAGCCCAGCAATTCATCGCCCGCCATCAGACACTGCGCCTGATGATCGGCGGCCAGCGTTTCGGCGAAGTTTCCGCGCGTCCAGGGGTGGTCGTAGGCGGCCTGTTCGATGCTCAGCACAGCGTCCAGTTGTTCAATGGTCATTGGCTCAAAGCGTACTTTGGCGGTAGTGTCGCGCTCGCAATCGGCAGGCAAGTCGGTGGTGTTCATGAACAAACTTCTCGTTCGCAGATTTCATCGCGCTAGCGTCCAGCCGTGCCCGCTGCCGGGATGCAAAGGATGTCGAGCGTTTTAGCCAGGTACAAAATGGACTTGACCATGATGAACGGTTTCTTTTCTAAAACAGGTTGCAAAAACACGGCCCCGGTGAAATACGCGGGCTAACGTGCACCAGGGGTAACGGCGATACGCTCAGCCGTAGTTTGCGCCACTTTGTCGCGGATATAGAGCGGCAACGCCTGTCCGGCCGGCACGGCCAGGCCAGCGGCCAACAGCGCCGGGGCTAAATCGAGCAGCGCGTCGGCGGTCGGCGCGGCCTCGATACGCGGCCAGCCTTGCAGCGCGGGCGGTAGGCGGTTCACATATTTCGGCTCGAAAGCGTTGCCCGCCAGCGCCCAGCCGCCGCCGACCGCCTCAGAAGGCGCAAGCAGCGCCTCGGGCCGGCCGACGGCGATGCCGCTGAGCGCGCGCCAGCCGTCGCCGTCATGGACATAAGCCGCGCTATACAACTCATCCATGCGCGCATCCAGCAACGCCAGCACTCGTGTTGCGCCGTGTGATCGGCGAGCCGCTTCAGCCACGGCCAGCAAGGTATCCACCGGCAGCGCCGGAACGCCAGCGCCAAAAGCCAGCCCCTGCGCCACCGAGCAGGCCGTGCGCAAGCCGGTAAACGATCCCGGCCCGCGCCCAAACACGATGGCGCGCAACTCGCCCAGCGCCAGCCCCGCCTGCGCCAGCAGCGCCTGCACGGACGGAATCAGCGCTGCCGACGCCCGCGCGCCGCCCGCTGCCTGCCGCCGCTGACGCACGCCATCCGCGCGCTGCACCGCGACCGACAACTGCTCGGTACTGGTATCGAAGGCCAGCAGATCAAGGGACATAGGCCAATTATCTGCGGCGCCGCGCGAAATAACCGACGCCTCGCCTTGAGGCGCATACGCGCCGTTCGCCAGTCGGCCCTTTCGGTCAACAAAGTCACATACGACGCAAATGGCGGCCAGAGCGAAAAAATCGCGACAGCGCCGCTACGCTATATTTACAGTTTTATATTGCAACGCAACAAAAAAGCAAACATGACCCAACAATCTCAAAACATATCGCCCGCATCGCTTCGCACGCGCAAGGAAAAAGACTTTCTGGGGGAAAAGGACGTCCCCGCCGACGCCTACTATGGCGTGCAAACACTGCGCGGGCGCGACAACTTTTTCATCACCGGTATGCCGATGTCAACGGAGCCTTGCTTTGTCAAGGCCTTCGGCTACGTCAAGAAAGCCGCCGCGCTGGCCAACCGCGACCTGGGCGTGCTGGACGCCAAGATCGCCGACGCCATTGCCGCTGCCTGCGACAAGCTGATTGCCGGTGAAATGCGCGATCAGTTCGTCACCGACTTCATCCAAGGCGGCGCCGGCACTTCGACCAACATGAACGCCAATGAGGTGATCGCCAATCTAGCGCTGGAGACGCTCGGCCACCAGAAGGGCGAGTACCAGTACGTCAACCCGAACGACCATGTGAATTTTGGGCAATCCACCAACGATGTTTACCCAACCGCTTTCCGGCTGGCGCTGATCCTGCGGCTGGACAGCTACATCGACGCATTGGATCGGCTGCAAAAGGCGTTTTTTGCCAAGAGCAAGGAATTCGACCGGGTGTTGAAGATGGGGCGCACGCATTTGCAGGACGCGGTGCCGATGTCGCTCGGTCAGGAATTCCACGGCTGGGGCACCACCATAGGCAAGGAGGTTGAACGCATCAAGGGCGCGGTCGAGTTGTTGAAAGAAATCAATTTGGGCGCCACCGCAATCGGCACCACCGTGACTGCCGCGCCCGGTTATCCGGAGTTGGCCACCAAATACCTGTCGGAGTTGACCGGCCTGCAATTCACCCTGGCCGGCGACCTGATTGAAGCGACCTCCGACACCGGAGCCTACGTGTTGCTTTCGGGCATCCTCAAACGCACCTCGGTGAAGCTGACCAAAATTTGCAATGACATCCGTCTACTCGCCAGCGGGCCGCGCTGCGGGTTCAGCGAAATCAACCTGCCGCAGATGCAGCCAGGATCATCCATCATGCCGGGCAAGGTCAATCCGGTGATACCGGAGGTGGTCAACCAAGTGGGATTCTTGGTTATCGGGCTGGACCTGACGATCACGCTGGCCGCCTCGGCCGGGCAGCTTCAGTTGAACGTCATGGAGCCGGTTATCACCTACGCGCTTTTCACCTCCATTCTGACGATGGAAAACGCGGTCAATGCACTGCGCGGCAGTTGCGTCGAAGGCATCACCGCCAACGCCGAGCACACGCGCGACATGGTGATGAACTCGCTAGGCATCGTCACCCTGCTCAAGCCGCAACTCGGTTACAAGCAATGCGCCGAAGCCGCGCGCGAAGGCTACCTGAGCGGCAAGTCGCTGCATCAGATCGTGGTCCAGGAGCGCAAGCTGCTGACGCAGCAACAATGGGATCAGACGTTCTCATTCGAGAACCTGATTCACCCTGAATTCGAGCCATAAAACCTGGCACAGCGGATTGCTTTGCCAGCCCGCCATGCTGCTCTGCCGCCTGATTGTCTTGTGGTTGTGGCTTGCCGTGCTGGCGGCGGCTGCTCACGCCCACGGCAAAAACGCGCTGCCCGGCGACATCGTCCAGGCGTTGGCGCGCGCCGAAGTGCCGCTCGACAGTGTGGCGATGCTGGTCGCGCCGCTGCCTTCGACCGCCAAGGACGGCAAGCCGGACGTCGGAGCACGCTTGTCGTGGCAGGCCGACGCGCCAATGAATCCGGCCTCAGTGATGAAGCTGGTCACCTCCTATGCCGGGCTGGAACTGCTCGGCCCCGGTTATTTTTGGAAAACACACGTACTGACCCAGGGCAAGGTGCAAGACGGCACGCTGCGCGGCAATCTGCTAATTCAAGGCGGGGGCGATCCCAAGCTGGTGCTGGAGCGAATTCAGGACTTGCTGCAAGCCATCCAGAATCATGGTGTGCGCCACATCGAAGGCGACATCCTGCTCGACAACGGCATCTTCAACCTGCCGCCGCACGACCCCGCTGCCTTCGACGAAGACCCGCTGCGGCCCTACAACGCCGGGCCGGACGGTTTGCTGCTGAACTTCAAGGCGTTGGTGCTGAAGTTTTTCCCCGACCCCGCCAGCGGCCGCGTGCGGGTGGAAAGCGAGCCGCCGATGGCCGGCGTCGGCATCCCCTCCGAAGCGCTGGCCGCTAAAGGCCCGTGCGTCGACTGGCGCGGCCGGCTGGCGGCCAATTTCAGCAACCCGAATCGCGTCACCTTCGCCGGCCGTTACCCCGTCAGTTGCGGCGAACAAAGCTTGAGCGTCGCCTATGCCGATCCGTCCGGCCATGCGCCGCGCGTGATCGACGCCATGTGGCGCGCCGCTGGCGGCCGGTTGACAGGCGGGGTCAAGTGGCACAACGGCAAAATCACGGGCCAGCCGCTGGTGACGGGCTACTCGCTGCCGCTAGTGAGCATCATCGACGACATCAACAAATTTTCCAACAATGTGATGGCGCAGCAGTTATTTTTGACACTGTCCGTCGGCGAGCAGCGGCGCGGCAGCTTTGCCGGCTCGCGGCAAGTGTTGGAGCGCTGGTGGCGCGAGCGCATCGGCTCGCGCGCTGCTGCACCAGAGATTGAAAACGGCTCCGGCCTCTCGCGCACCGAGCGCATCAGCGCCGCAGCGTTGGCTGCGCTGCTGCTACAGGCCGCCGCCGGTCCACATGCGGGTGAATTCGAGCAATCACTGCCCATTGCCGGCGTCGACGGCGCCATACGTAACCTGGCAGTGCGCTCCCCCAACTCAGAAGCAATCGGCAACGCCCGCCTGAAAACCGGCACCCTGCGCGACGTTGCCGCCATCGCCGGCTACGCCTGGGGCCGCAGCGGAAAAAAGTACGTGGTGGTAGGCCTCATCAATCATTCCAACGCCAGCGCAGCCAAGCCCGCGCTGGATCGGCTACTGGAGTGGGCGATACGGGATGATCGGCCTTTGTAGTTGATCGTCAAGCTTGAATCTCACTCCCCCCGTTGGAGGAGGGTAGGGGTGGGGGCAGCGGCTTCCAAGCACGCGCGCGACACATGTTTGAGCGTCGCTGGCCCCCTCCCAACCTTCCCCCTGCAAAGGGAAGGAGCAAAACTACCCGCCGCCTCGCACCACCCAAACGGGGGTAGGTCTTTAAGTTAGCGCCTATGGGGTTAACCCCGCCCTACGCTTGTTGCCGGAGGGGGCTTTAAGTGGACGCCTTCGCGGGAATGGCGAAGGCGTGCCCTGCTTGCCGTCATTTCCGACGGGGCAGTGACCGGAGACGGATGACTTAGCCGGCGGTAGAGAAGAAGAAGTCCGCTTCATCCAAGGCGGCCACCTTGACGTTGGTGATTATCAGGTGATCGTCACCGAAGCGGATATCCACGTTCGCGCCGGACTGTTTGACGTTGGCTGCCTTCCACTCCGGAAAATACACGCGGCTGCTGCCCCCAAGGGAGACAACGTAGGAAAGGTCAATCACGTCCTGGTTGCCCGCGACGTCGCCGAAGTCCTTGATGTAGTCGGTAATCGCGCCGGTCGGATCAGCGTCGAACAAGAAAGTATCGTTTCCGGCGCCGCCGGTCAGCGTGTCGCTGCCGTAGGCGCCGTTCAGCGTGTCGTTGCCGGCTCCGCCCATCACGACATCATTTGCCTTTGTTCCGATAATCATGTCATTGCCCGCACCGCCGTTGATGGAGGCCAGACCGATAACTTTGCTGAAACCGAACAGTTCAATAGTATCGTTGCCGGACGTGCCTTGAATGCCAAAGCCCTTGGCGTTGAGAATTTCGACCTCATTGCAATTCGCACGAAAAAAGTTGCTCAGAGTGACATTCGAGGTAAATTCCAGGGTGTCTGTCCCCGCATTGCCGTTGATTTGATCGCCGATGCCCTCAGTTCCGCCTATGCGGATCAGATCATTGCCGACGCCGCCTGAAATCTGGTCAGCGCCGGCGCCCCCGGTCAGTGTGTCCGCGCCCTCGCGCCCAATGAGCCAATCGTCTCCGGCCCCGCCGATCAGAACATCATTGCTCAGTGCGCCGCCATCGATCACGTCATCACCCGCGCCGCCGTTGACGAACGCCACATTGGCCACGGAGGTAAAAGCGGCTAGGTTAAAGTTTTCGTTACCATCCGTTCCCTGAATGCCATAACCCTGCCCGTCAAGGCGCTCGGTTACAGGGCTAATATTTTTCAAAGTGACTGTCGAGGTCAGCACCAAAGTATCCGTCCCCGCGCCGCCGCTGATTGTGTCGCTAAGCGCTTCGGCGCCGCCGATTCGGATGGTGTCGTTGCCCGCGCCACCGTCAATCACGTCCGCGCCGTTGCCGCCCTCGATCCTGTCGTCGCCAGCATCCCCTTTGAGTGTGTCGTTGCCGTTGGCGCCTTCCAGTATGTCATTGCCTGTGCCTCCTCGAAACGTGTCATAGCCACTACTGCCGATGAACCAGTCGTTGCCGGCCCCGCCATCGATATAAGCCAAGCCGGTGCTGCTGATACCGCTCATCGCAAAGGTGTTGCCGGTGGACGTACCGGTAATGCCGAGGTTGTGGCCATTGATATATTCAATGCCACTGCCAAAGGGTATGCCATCCAGGGTGGCGTGTGCCGTCAGCTCCAGGATGTCTATGCCCTCGCCACCGTTGACCTTGTCAGTCCCGGTCCCGCCGATGCTGATGGTGTCATTGCCGTTGCCGCCGTTGAGCGTATCGCTACCGGCGCCGCCGTCAAGCGTGTCGTTGCCGTCGCCACCTTCGAGCAGGTCATTGCCGGCCAAGCCGGACAGCGTGTCGTTACCAGCCAAACCGTACAATGAGTCATTGCCGGTGGTGCCGCGCAGCGTGTCGGCGCGGGTAGTGCCATTAAAAACTGCCATGCATGTATCTCCAAAATTGTCGCGTGCACATTCATTCCAAGCGTCGCGACAAAGTGAAAGGCTCACACTCGGGAGACGGGAGAGGAATTGCTCTTCCCTGAAGCATTGTTTGTAAAATCACAATGCCATGTCAAGTGTAATTACATACTTTTTCATCCATTACAGATTTCATACAATTGACCGCACAGGCAGCGGCGCATTTTTGATGTACTGCTGAGTTTTCACTTCAGTTTTCACTTCAGTTGCCCATGACGCTCACGCGCCACCCGCGACGCATGAAACGTTTGGCGTAGGGGCACCCTTGTGGTTGCCCTGTGTGCGCGACACCGGCCCTTGCCCAGTGGATACAAGGGCAACCACAAGGGTTGCCCCTACAGCGGTCGCGCTAAACGGGTCAAGTTTCATCTCAGTTTTCCATAGTGCTGACGCGCCACCTGCGACGCATGAAACCGGCGCGGCCTCACCCTTTCGTCGTTCCCGCGAAGCCGGGAAAGCGGAGCTTCAATAAAACGAAGTTTCGCTAAAGCGAAGCTTCGAGGAACGGCCATCCAAGGAAGCTTCCTCAAGAGCCGGCGCAGGACCAAACGCTCCTGGATTTCCGCCTGCGCGGGAATGACGCTCAAACATGTGTCGCGTGCGTGCTTGGAGGCCGCCGCCCCCAAAGGGGGAGGGAGCTTTAAGTTAGCGCCTATGCGCCTGCGCGGGGATGGTGAGGGGGTGAGACTGCGCCAGTTTCATGCGTTGCGGATGGCGCTGTAAGGTGGTGTTTACATCGACCTACGCTTGGCGTCACAGCCTACGGTTTCCAGGATGATTTCATAAGCGCCGGCGTGCCTCCATCCCAACTTGGCGGCTCTAAGGATGTGTTCGCGATCCCGGCGCGGGCTTAGAGCGGGCGCGTGCTCAGGAAGCGCTGCGGCGCAAGCAATTCTTGCCAATGACACGGGCCATTGGCTGCGAATTGCGCCTTGCAGCCCATCCCAATGCCGCATCGCCGCACACCTCACGCCGAGATCGTGAACACGTTCTAAGTGGGCGGGCGCGCCATGGCTGAAAAGTGCGAAACCCCGGTTTTTCAGGCCGGGGTTTCGGTTTCTAAGCGGGTTTTTTTACGATCAAGTGACGTTGACCACAACCCCCTGCATGATTAATAGGTCATACAGGGCATCGCTGCCGGTGTGGTGCCAGACATCGAAAACCTTGCCGGTGTAGGTGAACTCGTCGTCGCCGAGGCCGTTGTAGATGTTCATCGTGTTGGTGCCTGCTGTCTTGGACCAGCCCGCATCCAGTTGTACCGTGGATGATGCGTCGCCCAGAATGGTCAGGTGCGTGGCCGAGGTGGTGCCGCTTACCACCTGGTTGGTGCTGAAGATATCCGGCTTGCCGTCCTTGTTGGCGTCCTCGTTCTTGTATTGACCCACCAGGTTTTCCACGTCGTCAAAGGTCAACACCAGTTTGTTGCCGGTGGTCAGGCCTTGGTACGGGTTGGCGCCGGTGGAGGGGTCGGGGCCGGTGTCCTTGGTGTTGAGCTGGTTGTTCAGGTCGAACTGCTGAATCCTCTTGAGATCCAGAACGAACATCTCCGGAATGACCTTTTCGGACACGTTCAGCGTCATGTTGCTTGCTTCGAACACCAGGCTGTTGAAGCCGGCGCCGACCATGCCGTCGACTTCGGTGAAGTCCGTGCTGGTGATACCGATGAAGTCGTTGTTTACGGTACCGACCGAGGTTCCGTCAGCGCCGGTGTCGTGCCACCACTTGGAGCCGCCGACCGATTCGATGAAAATCTTGGTGTCGATGCCGCTTTGGTTGGTGTAAACGTCGAACGCGTTTGAAGGAACCAGAGAGGTATTGCCCGCCACGTCAATCACCTTTGTCGTGTATACGTAGTGCGACTTGTCGGCCAAGTCATTGGCAGCATAGCTCCAGGTGCCCGCCGTGCGGTTGATGTCGGCATAGCCGATGAATTTGTTGTCGTTGTACACGGCAATGACGTCGTTGGCGGCCAGCGTGTCTTTGGTTACCGTACCGTTGAGGACAATGTTTTTGTCGTCAGTTGTGGTGTTGGTACCGAAGTTGCCCTGTTTGTCGCCGACGTCGTCGGTATAGCTGACGATGGTGGTTGTGGCCGGCGGGGTGGTCAGGTCGATGGTGACGACCTTGCTTGACAGGTCGCTGCGGTTGCCGGCGGTGTCGGTAACCCGCGTCTGGAAGATATGCTTGCCTTCGGTCAGGGTGAGCGAGCCTTGAGTGGGCACAGTCCAGATACCGCCGCCTTGGTCGACCGCGGCGCGCCACGATTTACCGTTATCCTGCGAGACTTCGACATACTCGTCCGGGCCGATGGTTCCGATGGCCTTGGTGGTGACGCTCAGCACCTGCACACTGGTGATGAAGTCGCCGGGAGTGCCGGTGTCTACCGC
Source organism: Burkholderiaceae bacterium (assembly GCA_031277295.1). GTDB lineage: Bacteria > Pseudomonadota > Gammaproteobacteria > Burkholderiales > Burkholderiaceae_C > Ottowia. Next base: position 16,484 of record JAITMV010000231.1, read on the forward strand.
GACAGCGGTGATTTCCGCTATTGCGGAGGGTTTGGTGAGGTCGATCTTCAGCGCTTGGGTGTCGATTTTGCCGGCGTTGCCCGCTTCATCAACCACGCGCGCCGTGATCGTGTAGTCGCCCGCGGGAAGAATGTAGGGGTCGGCATCCGGGGGGTCCCAGCTCCAGTTCTGCCCGACGGTGATGGCGTCGTTCCAGGTCTTGCCGTCGTCCAGCGACACTTGCACTTTTTCATCGGCCGCCAGCGTCGCGTTGACCGTGCCGCTGAATTTCAGCGTCGGGTCATTGGTGATGAAGTCGTTGTTGAGTTTGCCGTTATCGTCGGCGATGGAGACGATGTCGACGGTCTGGGGCGGCGCGACGTTGTCCACTGTCAGCGTAAACGGGGCAGACAGATCGCCTTCGTTACCCGCCGCGTCCATGACCTTGGCCGTGTAGGTGTGCGTGACGTTCGGGGTCAGGCTTTTGAGTTGGAAGGTCCAGTTTGAACCGCTCACCACGGCGTCGCCTAGCAAGGTGGTTCCTTCGTAGACCTTGACCATGTCGCCGGCCTCGAATTTGCTGTCCACCGTGCCTTTGAGCATCGGCGAATCGTCGTTGGTTTTTGTGCCCGACTTGAAGTCGCCCGTCGCTGGCGCAACGTCGTCCGCGTAGAAGGTGATCTCAGCCTTGCCCAGCGGCGGCTGGTCGTCCACCTTCAGCGTGAAGTCATTGGACTTTTTGTCGAGGCCCGCCAGATCGACGATTTTGGCGGTGTAGGTGTGGTCTACGTTCTTGCTCAGCCCATTGAGTTGCAGGGTCCAGTTCGAACCATTGACCGTGGCGTCGCCTATCAGGGTGTTGCCTTCATAAACCTTGACCGTCTCACCCACGCCCAGATTTTGCACCGTGCCTTTGAGCAATGGCGAGGCGTCGTTGGTGGTGGTGCCTGACTTGAAGTCGCCGATTACCGGCGTGACGTCGTCTGTGTAGGCGGTGATTTCTACCGTGCCCGTCGGCGGCGTGGTGTCGACCGTCAGGGTGAGCGTGTCGATATTCTTGCCATCGTTGCCCGACGCGTCCACGATTTTGGCCGTGTAGGTGTGGGCGGCTTCGGTCACCCCAGTGAGTTGCAGGCTCCAGTCCGAACCGTTGACCTTGGCGTCGCCTACCAGGGTGGCGCCTTCGTAGATTTTGATTGTCTCGCCGGCGCCCAGGTTTTGTACCGTGCCCTTGAGTAGCGGCGAGGTGTCGTTGGTGGTTGAGCCTGACTTGAAGTCGCCCGTCAGCGGCGCCACGTCGTCGGTGTAGCCGGTGAACTTCACTTCACCCGGTGGCGGCGTGTTGTCGACCGTCAGGGTGAGCGTGTCGATGCTCTTGCCTGGGTTGCCCGCCACGTCCACGATTTTGGCCGTATAGGTGTGAGCGGCTTCGGTCACCCCAGTGAGTTGCAGGCTCCAGTTCGAGCCGCTGACCTTGGCGTCGCCTACCAGGGTGGTGCCTTCGTAGATCTTGACTGTCTCGCCGGCGCCCAGGTTTTGTACCGTGCCCTTGAGTAGCGGCGAGGTGTCGTTGGTGGTTGAGCCTGACTTGAAGTCACCCGTCAGCGGCGCCACGTCGTCGGTGTAACCGGTGAACTCTACTACGCCTGGTGGTGCCTCGACGTCGATGGTGATTTTCTGGTTGTCGCTTGAGCCCACGTTGCCGGCCATGTCGATTACGCGCATCCGGATGGTGGCGGTTGACGTCAACTTCTCGTCGAAGAAGCTGACCGCCTGACCCTTGACCGCGTCAGAGATGTCGGCCCAGGTCAGGCCGCTGTCGCGCGAGTAGAGCAGCCGCTCGGCCTGGTCCAGCGTGGTCGTCAGACTGGCTTTGATGGTCAGGCCGTCGTTGTCGTTGGTGATGAAGTCGTTATTCGCGGTGCCGCTGTCTTCGGAGATGCCGGTGATCTCGGCTTTGTTGGTCGGCCCCTTGGTGTCGACGCCTATCGTCACTTCATCGGTGGAGCCGATGTTGCCGGCGGCGTCAAGGACTTGTACCGTGTATTTGTGAACGCCATCGGAAAGCGTGCGCAGGTCAACATAACTCCAGTTGCTGCTGCCCACGGGCACCGACAGATCGAGCCAGTCGCTGCCGTCATCGAGTTTGATTTGTGCCGTGTCGCCGGGGCGCAACGGCTTGTCCAACGCGCCGGTAACGCGCAGGCGGGTATTGACGTTGGTGTAGCTGTCGGCGGGTAGCTTGAGCTCTTCAACCAGGGTTGGAGAAAGCGGGTTGGTGGCAAACGTAAGGGGAATGGTCGGGCCGTCGTTAGGCCCCGCGGCCAAAGCGACGGTGGACCCGCTGGCTGCTGGCGCGGCGGCAGCCGACGCTGCTGGCGCGCTGATGGTGCTGGCCATCGTTTGCCCCAGCATCGCATTGTTCATGCCGAATGCCGTTGAAAAAACATCCGCGGAGGTTAGGGCCACCGCATCGTCGTCTGTTGGTTTTTTAACAGTCATGTTTAGCTCCTTCATCAATCAAATATGTCACACACACACCCGGCCGCGTCGCCTAAGGCCGAGACCCAATCATTTGCACTCGATACCGGTGACAGGCCACCGGCAGCGTTCCTTTGTTGCAAGCTTCATAACCATCCGCCTGCAATTTCAGCGTGTACCAACCACTGCCGCCCGGTAATGCTCGGTAATGGCCCGCTCACGCTGTCCGCGCATAGCATCTTTTGAGGTTGCCCATCAATCAGATAGCCGGCACGGCATTTTTCACAATCATGTCCGAATCCCTCACTAGTACGTCACACACACCCCCAGCCCTCTTAGCTCCAAGGCGGAGACCCCATCACTCTCATTCGAAACCGGCGACAACGTCACCTGTATCTTTTCTGCAACTTCTATTGCATGTTTGCTACAATTTTATGAGCGCGCACCGACCATCCGACAACGCTTCGTTCGCGTCTTCAGGCACGGTACCCGTCACACCGCCCTCAGTCAAACAACAGTGCCGCAATGATCGCAGCGACCCTTGCAGCCACTTCTGTAAATCTCATATAACCAGAAACCAGAGAGTGAGATTGTACTTACGATTGTTATTGTTTGATTTATCTTTTATTGTTTCTTTTTGTAATATTTGTGACTAAATGTAATAAGCAATGTAATTAAATGCAACCGAAAAAAGTCGCGGTGCTATAAAAATGAAAGTTCAAATCCGGCGCGGTTAAAGTGGTGTTGAATCGGTGATCCTGGGGAGTCTTTGAACAAATCTGTCGTGGCTGGCGCATCGCCGCATTCGGGTGGTCTGCGTCGAACACAAATGCTCGCAATACCACGCGGGGTATGCTTGAACTTTGCGTCTCGCATCCCATCGGCGAATCCACGGCGCGCTTAGCTCGCGCAGATTTGTTCAACCTAGAAACCATAGTTGAACGCGTCCGAGCTTGGCTGTCATCGGGTCGGCTGGCAAGGGCGAGCAAGGCCGCGGAAAGCATGACAACGCAGGGGGGGAAATTTTTTCGCCCCTACAACTCATCCGCTTGCACACATTCCAAAGCACGCCAGGTCGAGCTAAAGCAAACGTAGGGCGAGGTTCACCCCGCCATCCCCCGGTTTCGTGAAGCGGTGCAATGGCGGGGTGAACCTC
>JAITMV010000271.1 GCA_031277295.1 Burkholderiaceae bacterium
TTAGAACGTGTTCACGATCTCGGCGTGAGGTGTGCGGGATGCGGATTGGGATGGGCTGCAAGGCGCGATCCGCAGCCAATGGCCCGTGTCATTGGCAAGGATTGCTTGCGCCGCAGCGCCCCAAGCCCGCGCCCGCACGCCCGCGCCGGGATCGTGAACACGTTCTTAGACCTCGCTACGATGCAATATCCGGGCTAGCGTCACCGGGAACGCAAGCATGACAAAACAAAACCATATCAACGGCAGTTTGGCTGCCGGCAACGGAAACCAGCGTCCGCGCCCGCTCGCGGCCGGCTACCGCCTCGACGAGTTCGAGTTGCTCGAACTTATCGGCGAAGGCGGCTTCGGCATCGTCTACCGGGCATATGACCATTCGCTGCAACGCGAGGTGGCCGTCAAGGAATACATGCCCTCGATGCTCGCGTATCGGGTCGGCAACAACAGCGTTCACGTGCGCTCGGCACGGCATGCAAGCACCTTTCAGGCCGGCTTGCGCGGCTTCATCAACGAGGCCCGAACGCTCGCACAGTTCAACCATCCGGCGTTGCTGCGGGTGTATCGCTTCTGGGAAGCAAACGCCACCGCCTACATGGCCACGCAACTGTACAAAGGAAACACGCTTGGCAGCTATCTGGAACAGGCATCGGCGGCGCCATTGACGGAGTCCTGGCTGCGCGGCATGATCGGCCCGCTGTTAGGCGCGCTCGAAACGCTGCACGCCAGCGGCTGCTGCCACCGCGACATCGCGCCGGACAACATTTTTGTCCAGAATGACGGCAACCCGGTGCTGCTCGACTTCGGGGCGGCGCGCAAGTCGATTGCGGATCTGGTCGACGAGGTGGCCGTGATGGTCAAATCCGGCTACTCGCCCATTGAGCAATACGCCGACGACAGCGCCCTTCAGCAAGGCCCCTGGACCGACCTCTATGCCTTGGGCGCCGTACTCTACCGCGCCGTGACGGGCGTGCCACCGGTTTCGGCAGTGGTGCGCAGCGTCGAAGACAAGCATGTCACGCTCCAAGTCCAACGGCGCAAGGACCTGAGCGCCGAATTCTGCGCCGCCATCGACCGCTCATTGATGCTCAACGCCGTCGACCGCCCTCAGACGGTAGCCGAGTTTGCCCGTATGCTCGGCATGACGCGGATGGGCGACATCTACATTGACCAGCGCGCCGCGGCCTGGACACTTGCCACCGAGCACGACACGGCACCGGCCGTTGCCGCGTCGTCCGCCGTGCCGTTCGATCAGTCGGCACTGGAAACCCTTTCCCAACCCCTGTCAAACAAACCAGCTTCAACACCGTCGTCCATATTCCAGCCGCAGGCGCGCAGGATCGACCCGCGGCGCCGGGATCTGATTACGATACTCGGCTCCCTGCTCACCGTCGTGGTGGTAGCGGCCTTGGGCTGGATAGGATGGCAGGCGCTAGCAATCAAAAGCGCGGAAAACGCTCGACCGCCGCTGGTCACTGCCGCCGCGCAAACCGCTCCGCTGGAGTCGCAAACGCCTGCATTGACGAATGCTCCCGCAGCCGACACCGTGCTTGGCGCCGCGCCCGAAGAAGAATTAGCGCCATTGCCTACCGCATCCGAGCCGGTTGCCGAATCCGGACCGCTGAGTGCCACGCCAACGGAATTTTGGCCCGCCAACGCTGCTTCCGATTCCGACCCGGCAACGAATAACGGCGAGTCCGCCGAGTCCACGGCGGCGTTCCCGCCGGACACGGCAACGACACCACCGCCCGAAGAAGCAACGACACAGCCGTCCGAAGAAGAAAGCTGGCGGCGTGCTCTGAACGAAGGCACGCGCCGCGCCTATCGGAGTTATCTCAGGAGCTATCCGCGCGGCTTGCACGCACGCGAAGCGCGCACGGCCCTCGCCGAACTGAACCGGCAAATGCTGGGTTCCTCTCCGACAGGGGGAGCGGCTTCCGCAGGCAGGGTGATTTTTAACGTGCGACCCTGGGGCCAAATTTTCGTCGATGGCCAAAGCCGGGGAGTCAGCCCGCCGGTGAAATCGCTGTCCCTGCCATGGGGCGTCCACTCCATCGAAATTCGCAACGGTGACCTACCCGTCTACCGCGCGCGCGTCGTGCTCACTGACAGGCAAAACGCCGCAACGATCTACCATGAATTCAAGGAAGGTTCGTAACTGAATCCGCCCCAGGTGGACTTCAGCTAGCCGATGTCCGGGAAAGCGGCGTCGGCTTTCCGTCGCTCGCTACACGGCTTGGCCGCGCAGGCCCCAGGCTCATACCTCGTTGGAAAAGACTTTGATTTGCAGGCAACGTGAAACGGAGGTACTATTCCCCCATGCAAGTCGCTACCGGAACTGTGGTTAATGGAAAGATCGCTATAGATGGTGTCCATCTAGCCGAAGGCGCTGTCGTGGCAGTCGTGATGCGTGGCCCAGACGAGAGTTTCTCTCTTACCGAAAGCCAAGAAAACGAGTTGCTTGATGCAATGGCGGAGATTGAACGGGGCGAGTTCTTGTCGCTCGATGAAATGCTGAACTCCTTGCCTACGCGCAGTTGAGTATGGCATTAAAGGTAAAGATCGCTGCTCACGCCGCCAACCAGATTTGCAAAGCCGCCGAGTGGTGGCTCCTCAATCGCCCAGTTGCGCCCGGCGCTATTGGTACAGATTTCGGAGAGGCGGTTGCTTTGCTCGCGGAGCAGCCCGGCATCGGTGCTAAGTATCAAGGAAGCAAGACTCCCGGCGTGCGACGCTTGTTTCTTAGCCGAGTTAGATACTTTATCTATTACAAAGTTGAAGCAGACACGCTACAGGTTCTAGCGTTCTGGCACGCAAGTCGAGAACAGCAGCCGTTATTGTGAATGCCAAGCTGATCGCGCCTAACCCTTCGTTCAAGCGAGCCCGCTGACGCGGCGGGCCGCTTAACTCATGTCCCGTTAGGCTAAGACAGACTTGACAATATTTATGCTCGCCTTTAGCATAAATAGCTTGGGCGGTGGCCCGTGTTTTTTTACCCTTGAAATACTCAACATGAGCATAATCATGGATTGCCTCTCGGTGTACGGCTGGGACACGGCGGCGCCGAATTCCGTGCCTTGGTCGATAGAGACTTCGACCACACGACCTTCCGGCTCCCGCGAAGGGCAGTGCATGCAAGACGACATGCGTCGTGAGTGGCACAAAGCGCGATGGATCAGACGCCATGACAAATCAGACTGAGCAAGCGATGAACCTACGGGCTTGGTCGCACTTGGAATCGCCGGCTCGGCTGCAAATCCGGCAAAAACTGTGCTCGCTAGGGTCGATTTTCGCTTTCGGCGGTTCCCAAGTCCGACCAGACTCCTAGAAACGGTCATTGACCACTTGTATTTTCAGCTCGAACGAATTACGCCATGAAACCAGATCAACTCATTTCCCGCAGCAAACTCCTAGGCATCGCCGGCCTGGGCTGGATGTTCGATGCGCTCGACGTCGGCTTGCTGTCGTTCATCATGGCGGCGCTCAAGCAGGACTGGAATCTGTCGGCCAAGGCGCTTGGTTGGATCGGTAGCGTCAACTCCATAGGCATGGCGTTGGGCGCGTTGATCTTCGGCCTGTTGGCTGACCGGATCGGGCGCAAGAACGTTTTCATCATTACCTTGTTGATGTTCAGCGTCGCCAGCGGCTTGTCGGCACTGGCGAACACGCTGGCGGTATTGATGTTTCTGCGCTTTTTCATCGGCATGGGCTTAGGCGGTGAATTGCCGGTGGCCTCGACATTGGTATCTGAAAGCGTGCCGGCGCACGAGCGCGGTCGCATCGTCGTGCTGCTGGAGAGTTTCTGGGCGCTGGGCTGGATACTGGCCGCGCTGATCGCCTATTTCGTCATACCCGATTACGGCTGGCGCGCTGCTTTGCTGCTGGGTGCGCTGCCGGCACTGTACGCGGTATATCTGCGCTTCAGGCTGCCTGACTCGCCGCGCTTTTTGCCGCGGGCTGGGGCGCAAACCAATCCGGTGAAAAATCTGACGCAACTGTTTTCCCGCCCCTACCTGCGCGCCACAATCATGCTGTGGGTGTTGTGGTTCAGCGTGGTGTTCTCGTATTACGGCATGTTCCTGTGGTTACCGGGAATGGTGGGCCTCAAGGGCTTCGGGCTGATGAAAAGCTTTGAATATGTGCTGATCATGACGCTGGCACAACTGCCGGGGTATTTCAGCGCCGCTTGGCTGATTGAGCGCTACGGACGTAAATTCGTGCTCATCACGTATCTGCTGGGCACGGCGCTTTCAGCGTACTTCTTCGGCAACGCTGATTCCGTCGCCCAATTACTGCTTGCCGGCATGTCGCTGTCGTTTTTTAACCTGGGCGCCTGGGGCGCGTTGTACGCCTATACGCCGGAGCAATATCCGGACGCCATCCGCGCCACCGGCGCAGGCGCGGCGGCAGCGTTTGGCCGCGTCGGCGGCATTTTCGGCCCACTGGCAGTCGGTTACCTGCTGGGCGCAAGGGTCGGCGTCGAAACGATTTTTCTGGTTTTCTGCGCCATGATCGCCGTGGGAATTATCGCTGTTGCGGCGCTGGGCCATGAGACCAAGGGCATTGAGTTGAAAGCCACAGGGCCGGTGAATTGACGGCTCCCTTTCACGCATGGGCGAAGTGCTTCGTCGGCGTCGTGCCTCACGCCTGTCGGAGCGCCTTGCGCAGATCGGCGCCGATTTCCGGCCGCGCGGCAAACGGATCGGGCGGATTTTGCAAGGCCAGCAGGGCGTCGGCGCGCGATTTGAAGTTGCCTAGTGCCTTAGGATGGCTGAAGATGTAGAACTGGTCGTGCTCGATGGCCTCGAATACCCGTTGCGCCATTTCGTCAGCGGTGACTTTGCCGCTGCCGACGGCTTTGTTCGACATGGCGCGGTTGATACGTTGACTCGCGGTCTGTTCGGTGGCGGGCAGATTGCTCGGTCGGTTGCGTGCGCTTTGGCTGATGCCGGTGGGCACGAAATAAGGGCACAGGACGCTGGCGGAGATTTGCTCGGTAACCAGCCGCAAATCTTGATACAGCGTCTCGCTCAGTGCCACCACCGCGTGTTTGCTGACGTTGTAGACACCCATATTGGGCGGCGTCAGCAGCCCGGCCATGCTGGCAGTGTTGACGATGTGACCTCGGTAGGCGGGGTCTTGGCGCGCAGCTTGCAGCATCATGGGCGTGAAAGCGCGCACGCCGTTGATGACGCCCCACAGGTTGACGCCCAGTACCCATTGCCAGTCTTCAATGGTGTTTTCCCAGATCAGGCCACCGAAGCCGACGCCTGCGTTGTTGAATACGAAATGCGGCGCGCCGAAGGTGGTCTGCGTGTTCTCAGCCAGCGCGTCTACGGCAGCGGGCTGGGAGACGTCGACACGACAGGCCAGGGTACGCGCGCCCAGCGCCTGAATTTCAGCGTTGGCCGCCTCCAGCGCGTCCTGCTGAATGTCGACCAACACCACGTTCATACCACGCCGCGCGGCGATACGCGCGCATTCCAGTCCGAAGCCAGAGCCAGCGCCGGTGAGTACGGCGGTTTTGCCTTGAAAGTTGCCGATCATGATGGTGTTTTTTCCTATGAAAATGGGGACATTCAGTAGAACCGGGCGATGTCCTCAGGCAGTGCGGCGAGCAGCGCGTCCCGCGCCCGAATGTCAGATCAACTTAACCAATTGCTTGCCAAAGTTCTTGCCTTTGAGCAGCCCTAAAAACGCCTCGGGCGCGCTTTCCAGGCCTTGCGCAATGGTTTCGCGCGGACGCAGCTTGCCGCTGGCAACCAAGCTGGCAAGCTCGGCTTGCGCTTGGGGCCAGAGTTCTGGGTGTTCGCTGACGATGAAGCCCTGCATCTTGACGCGATTGGTCAGGATCAGCGCCGGGTGTTGCAGCGGTAGCGGCGCGCCGTCATAGCCGGCAATCATGCCGCAGATGGCGATGCGCGCGAAGGCGTTGGCGCGCAGCAGCACGGCGTCAAGGATGTGGCCGCCGACGTTCTCGAAATGACCGTCAATACCGCCAGGGCACGCTTCTTTCAGTGCTTGCGACATGCTCTTGAAGTCGGGGTGCAAACGGTGGTCGATGCAAGCCTCAAGGCCCAACTCCTCAACCGCGTACTTGCACTTGTCCGGCCCGCCCGCGATGCCCACCGCGCGGCAGCCGCGTGCCTTGGCCAGCGCGGCAAAGGCGCTGCCGACCGCGCCGGTGGCAGCACTGACCACCACTGTCTGGCCCGCTTTCGGCTCGATGATTTTGACCAAGCCGTACCACGCCGTCACACCCGGCATCCCCATTGCGCCCAGGTAGTACGACAGCGGCGCCTGCGTGGTGTCCACTTTGCGCAGCGCGTCGGGTTCGCTGACGTTAACCACGCTGTACTCTTGCCAGCCGCCCGTGCCCAGCACCAGGTCACCGGGTTGGAACCGGGGGTGGCGTGATTCGACCACCTCGCCCACGGTACCGCCGATCATCACCTGACCCAGCGGCTGGGGCTGGGCGTAGCTCTTGCCGTCGTTCATGCGGCCGCGCATGTAGGGGTCGAGGCTGAGGTAATGGTGGCGCACCAGTACCTGGCCGTCTTGCAGCGTGGGCGTTTGGCTTATGACCAGTTTGAAGTTGCCGACCGTGGCCGCGCCATCGGGGCGGTTGTCGAGCAGGATTTGGCGATTGACTGGCACGACGGAAGCTCTCTGTGAATGCTTGAAATGGCTTGTCCAGCAAAAAACGGCGCGCTAATCTGTCGGTAGCGTGTATTGCCGATGGTCGGGCGATTCGACCCGCGGCACGTACTTGAAAGTACCGCTGGCCTGCGCGCACAACTGGCCCTCGGCGTCGAATACCGACGCTTCCACGAACGCCATGCTGCGCGTGCGGTGCAACAGCCGGCCGCGCCCGATCAAAGGCTTACCGGGCGCCACCGGCGCGGGACGCATGAAGCTGGTTTTCATTTCGATGGTGACGATGCCGCTACCAGGCTGCGTGCTGCGCGCTGCCGTGGCCATGGTCACGTCCAGCAGCGTCATCAGCACGCCGCCATGCGTGACGCCGAACGAGTTGCAATGTTCGGGGCGCGGAGCAAAGTGCAATTCTGATTCGCCGCCTTCAAATTTTTCCAGCGTGAAGCCCAGCAGTCGAACAAACGGAATGTGAGCTTGAAAGTCGAGACTCATGTTTGTCAATCTTTATCGTTCACAACCTATCAGGTTCCCGCCACCGCGCTCACGCCGCCATCTACCGCCAGCCACTGGCCGGTAATGTGCTTGCCGGCGTCGCTGGCGTACAGCAAGGCGATGCCTTTCAGGTCTTCGTCGTCGCCCAGGCGGTGCAATGGGGCGCGGGCGCTCAAGCGCTCCTCGCCCAGACGCTCCAGTGTGCCGCGCGTCATCTTGCTGGGAAAAAAGCCGGGGCAAATGGCGTTGACGGTGATGCCGTGCCGACCCCATTCACACGCCAGCGCGCGGGTGAAGTTGAGTACCGCTGCCTTGCTGGTGTTGTAGGCGATGGTGGCGCGCTCAGGCGGGTTGCCGCCCAAGCCGGCGATGCTGGCGACATTGATGATACGCCCCCGACGGCGCGCGATCATGCTTTTTTTGGCCACGTGCTGACTCAGCAGGAAATAGCCGCGCACGTTCAGGTTCATCACCTTGTCCCAGGCCGCCAGCGGATGGTCTTCAGCCGGCGCGCCCCAGGTTGCACCAGCGTTGTTGACCAGGATGTCCACCTCGCCCATGCGTGCCAACGTTTCGTCGGTCAGTCGGTCGATGTCGGCCTCTTGCGCGGCGTCGGCGGCTATCCAGCGGGCGTCGATGCCAGCGTCTTGCAGTGTCGCCGTGGCCTGCTCCAGTTCATCGGCCTTGCGAGCGGACAGCATGATGCGCGCACCGGCCTCGCCCAGCGCATGGGCGATTTGCAGGCCCAGCCCGCGCGAGCCGCCAGTGATGAGGGCAGTCTGTCCTTTAAGGTTGAACAGTTGTTGAACGGTACGGGTCATGGGTTCATTTTCTTGAAAATCGATCTCTTGCGGACGCACTGCCTGCACCGTTTTCATCCTTCCCAAAAATGAGGAAGGCACGCATATTCGGCCTCATTTCAAAACGCTTCTTCAGGTATCTCCACGCAAGTCATGTCGCAGCTTTGCGCCACCCGCAGCCATGCCACGATCTTGGGCAACTCGTAATGATAGAAATAAGTCGCGGCACTTGCCACTCCCGCGCGGATGGCGTCTGATCGGCAAGCCGCCGCGCCATTTGCCAGATTGAGCCATATCCAGGCAATGACCATGTGGCCGAACGCCTGCATGTAGGGCACGGCGTTGGCCAGTGCCTCAGTCGGGTTACCGCTGGCCCAGGCGGCTTGGGTGGCCGCGCGCACGCGCGCCAGCGCCCGTCCCAGCGCGCCCGCGTGCGCGGCTAATGAGGGTTGCAGCAGAGCTTGGTCAATGGTGGTCTGAATGCGCGCGGCCAGCAGTTGCAGGCCGCGTCCGTCTTCCATCCGCACTTTGCGGCCCAGCAGGTCCATGGCCTGGATGCCGTGCGTGCCCTCATGAATCATGTTCAGGCGGTTATCGCGCCAGTACTGTTCAACGGGGAAATCGCGCGTGTAGCCATAGCCGCCGTGAATCTGGATCGCCAGCGAATTGGCTTCGAGACACCATTCGCTGGGCCAGCTTTTGGCAATCGGCGTCAGCACCTCCAACAGCAGACGGGCATCGTCGGCGGCTTCGGCAGGGCCGGTTTTCTGCTCATCGACCAAGCGGGCGCAGTACAACTCCAGCGCCAACGCGCCTTCGCAATATGCCTTTTGCGCCAGCAGCATGCGGCGCACGTCGGCGTGCTCAATGATGCGCACCGGCGGCTGAGAGGCATCCTTGCCAGCCGGCCCCGCGGGGCGCCCTTGCGCGCGGGTCCTGGCGTATTCCAGTGACGCCTGGTAGCCGGCCATGCCAAGCATCACCGCCGAAGTGCCGACGCCGATGCGCGCCTCGTTCATCATGTGGAACATGCAGTGCAGACCCTTGCCCGGCTGCCCGACCAGATAGCCCACCGCACCTGCCTTGCCGTCCACCGGATATCTGCCTTCGCCAAAATTGAGCAGCGTGTTGGTGGTGCCGCGCCAGCCGAGCTTGTGATTGAGGCCCGCCAACGCCACGTCGTTACGCTCGCCGGTGAGCCTTCCCTCGGTATCGACCATGCGCTTGGGCACGATGAACAGCGAGATGCCGCGCGTGCCGGAAATCAGCTTGCCGTTTTCGTCAGCAATCTTGGCCAGCACGATGTGGACGATGTTTTCGGTCAGTTCATGGTCGCCCGAGGAAATCCACATCTTGTTACCCGTCAGCCGGTAGCGGGGGCCAAGGGGGTCTTTTTCAAAACCGTCGCCGTCGGGCAGCGCGCGTGTAGCGATGTCGCTAATGCTGGAGCCCGCCTGCGGCTCTGACAGGCACATGGTGCCGGCCCAACGACCCGCGAATTCATTGAGCGCGAACACCTTTTTCTGCATCTCGGTGCCATGCACCATCAGTAGATTGGCGTTACCGCTGGTGAGCATATTAGAACCAATGCTGACCGAAGCCATTGCGAAGAAGCTGTTGGCCGCCGCCTGCACGGTGTAAGGCAGTTGCATTCCGCCGATCTCGTAGTCCTGTGCGGCGCTCAACATGCCGGATTCAACGAAGGCCCGATGCGCATCATGAGTGGCTTGCGGCAAGATCACCCGCTCGCCGTCAAAGCGCGGCTCCTCGGTATCGATCAGGCGGTTGAAGGGGGCGTATTTCTCGCGCGCGATACGCTCGCAGGTGTCGAGCACGGCATCGAAGGTCTGGCGCGAATGCTCGGCGAAGCGCGGGCGCTGCGTGAGCGATTCGGCGTTCAGCCAGTCGTAGAGGAGGAAGTCGAGTTTGGAGCGGTAATTAGCACCCATGGGAATAACCAATCAGTTTGAGTAATTTCCTGACAAAGAAAACCGATGGTGGAACCCAGGTTCAGCCACCATTTTCCAGATCGTGGGCGTGACGCCGCTGGACTTCATGCCTCGACAACATGAATTCCTCCACCCTCCGGCCCGCCTGACAGGCCAGCCGTGGGTTGGCGGACCAGACCGTCACCCAGAAATCCGTCAACGCCTGCGCCTGTTGCAGTCGCGCTAACACCAGTTCGGGAGGGATTGAATAGATTTGCGCAGATTCACACATAAGGATCCTCACCGCGCCGGATTTTTTCTAGCGCCTCAATGTCGATGCGATCCTTGGGGCGATTGGCAACGCGCTTCATGGTCAGTAAATCGTCGATAGCCGCGATTTTGATCTTTCGATCAAACAGATCAACTTCAACGCCCCGCGCCAGAAGCTCATCGAAAGGAACCCGAAAGGAACCTCGGGCCGAACGATCACATCGACCACTCTGCCTCCAGCTTGAGGCTCACGCAATGCGAAGGCAATCATCCCCTTCTCGCGGCGCCATTGTTCGATCTGCGCGCTGTTGGCGAGCGCGTCGAGCAGTACGGGAAGCACGGGTTCGAGACCGAATCGGCGCGCCACGGCAATGAACCGTGCCAGATTGTCGTCATCCATCGCCAACGCCACATCGAGATCGATGGTGGCCCTAACGAATCCATGCAGTTGAACCGCGACGCCTCCCACGAGCACGAACTCCACGTCGGCATCGCCTAAGGCGCGAACAATGTCTAGAATGGATTTCATCGCTTCGACGAGCGCTGCGGCAGCAGCGCAATCGTGCCTTGAGCCAGCGCGCACAATTTCTCGCCCCCGGCATCGTCACGCACGAACACCTCACAACGGCACACGGCCTGGGTGCGACCAACGTACTCGGCGCGTGCCCGCGCGATCAAGCGGCTGCCGACGGCGGGCCGGACGTAGTTGATCTTGAACTCCGACGTGATCACCGGCCGGCCCAGCGCCGTGCCGCCAGCGTAAGTCAGCGCGTTGTCGGCAGCGTAGCTCACCACGCCGCCATGCACAAAACCGTGCTGCTGCCGTATCTGGTCGGTAATGGGCACGTGCAACTCACACTGCCCTGGCGTCAACGCGGCCAGTTCAGCGCCGATCAAGACACTGAATGGCTGCCGTGCCAGCACATCGCGGCCGCGGGAAAACACGGCCTCGGGCGAGGTCGCGTCGATGTCGTCAGCGGTCATGTCACAGCACTTCAAACACCCCCGCCGCTCCCATGCCGCCACCGATACACATGGTGACGCACACACGCTTGGCGCCGCGGCGCTTGCCTTCGATCAGTGCGTGGCCGGTTAGTCGCTGGCCGCTGACGCCATAGGGATGGCCCACAGCGATGGCGCCACCACTGACGTTGAGCTTGTCGGCGGGAATGCCCAGTTTGTCGCGGCAATAGATCACCTGCACGGCAAACGCCTCGTTCAGCTCCCACAAATCGATGTCACTGACTTTGAGGCCAAGCTTGTCTAGTACCTTGGGCACGGCAAAAACGGGGCCAATGCCCATTTCATCGGGCTCGCAGCCGGCAACGGCAAAACCGAGGAAGCGGCCCAACGGCTTGAGCCCCTTCTTGCTGGCGTAGCTTTCGCTGGTCAGCACGCAGGCGCCAGCGCCATCGCTGAACTGGCTGGCATTGCCCGCCGCGATCAAACCGCCCGGCAGCGCCGGGCGAATGCCGCTGATACCCTCCTTGGTGGTACCTTCGCGGATGCCCTCATCCTGACTGACAGTGACTTGCTGGGTAATGATGCCACGCGCCTTGTCCACGACACCGGCGGTGACGGTAATAGGCGCAATCTCGGCGTCCAGCAGACCCGCCGCGCGGGCGGCGGCGGCTTTTTGCTGGCTGGCGGCGCCGTATTCGTCCATTGCGTCGCGGCCAATGTTGTAGCGCTTGGCGACCTGCTCGGCGGTTTGCAGCATGCTCCAGTAAATCTCCGGCTTCTTTTGCATCAACAGCACGTCGTGAATCATGTGCCGGTTCATCTCCTGCTGCACACAGGAAATGCTTTCCACCCCACCGGCGACGAACACGTCCGCCTCGCCGCCAATGATGCGTTGCGCCGCCAGAGCAATGGCTTGCAGGCCCGAAGAACAAAAGCGGTTGACAGTCATGCCCGAAGTGGTGACCGGACAATCAGCCATCAACGCGATCTGACGCGCGATGTTGGCGCCGGTGGCGCCTTCGGGGGTAGCGCAGCCCATGATAACGTCGTACACCTCGGCGGCATCAATGCCCGCGCGCTCAATGGCGTGGCGCGCCACATGGCCGCCTAGCGTGGCGCCGTGAGTCATGTTGAATGCGCCCTTCCAACTTTTCGTAAGTGGCGTGCGGGCGGTGGAAACGATAATGGCCTGGGTCATTTGGAATTCTCCTGTGATCTTTAGGTTGTGCTTTGGTCGTTTGGCGTTGGATGTTTGGCGTGGAGCGCTAGCAGCGCGCTACCACCCCCGACGCTAAAAAGAGGCATTCGCGTCACACGCCAGACGGCGGGTGGGCGCCTAACCATTGAAGGTCCTGCCTTCGGCGACCAGTTTCTGAATCAGCGGCGCAGGCTCCCAAAACCTGGCGTCGTCATGCGGATTGCGGGCAAAGCGCTTCATCGTCGCGGCGACGTTGAACAGGCCGACCTGGTCGGCGCACAGCATCGGGCCGCCACGCCAAAACGGAAAGCCGTAACCGGTCAGATACACCACGTCGATGTCGCTGGCCTTGCTGGCGATGCCGCCTTGCAGAATGCGCGCACCTTCGTTGACCAGAGCGTAGACCAGGCGCTCAACGATCTCCTGCTCGCCGATCTTGCGCGGGGTAATGCCAAGCGTCTTGCGGTGCTGCTCGATCATGTCTTCCACCAGCTTGCTTGGAATGGCGTCGCGCTTGCCGGGCGCGTAGTCGTACCAGCCGGCGCCAGTCTTCTGGCCGAAGCGACCCAACTCGCACAGCAGGTCGGCGGTTTTGCTGTATTTGATGTCCGGCTTTTCAACCGAGCGGCGCTTGCGGATCGCCCAGCCGATGTCGTTGCCAGCCAGATCAGCCATGCGAAACGGCCCCATCGCAAAGCCAAATTTCTCTATCGCCTTGTCCACCTGCTGCGGCGTCGCGCCTTCCTCAAGCAAGAAACCGGCTTGGCGGCTGTACTGCTCGATCATGCGGTTGCCGATGAAGCCGTCACACACGCCGGACACCACGGCGGTTTTCTTGATCTTTTTGGCAATTGCCATCACGGTAGCCAGCACGTCCTTGGCGGTCTTGGCGCCGCGTACCACTTCCAGCAACCGCATCACGTTGGCGGGGCTGAAAAAGTGCATACCGACCACGTCCTGGGGACGATGGGTGAAAGCGGCGATCTTGTCCACGTCCAGCGTGGAGGTGTTGGACGCCAAAATCGCGCCCGGTTTGGCGATGGCGTCAAGTTTTTTGAAGACCGTTTCCTTGACACCCATTTCCTCAAATACCGCCTCGATTACCAGATCGGCATCCTTGATGTCGTCCATGTTCAACGTTGGCGTGAGCAAAGCCATGCGCTGCTCGTAGACCTCTTGCTTGAGCTTGCCCTTCTTGATCTGGGCCTCGTAGTTTTTGCGTACCGTTGCCAAGCCGCGATCCAGCGCCTCTTGCTTGGTCTCAACGATGGTGACGGGGATGCCGGCGTTCAGAAAGTTCATCGAAATGCCGCCACCCATGGTGCCGGCGCCGATCACCGCAACAGTCTTGACTTCGCGCGGCGTGATCTCCGGCCCGACGTCGGGAATTTTTGCCGCCGCCCGCTCGGCCATGAAGATATGGCGCAGCGCCCTGCTCTCAGGCGTCAACATCAGGCCCAAAAACAGTGAACGTTCCTTGGCCAGGGCATCCTCGAAGCTGAACCTGGTTGCGTTTTCCACCGCTTCCAGGCATTTGAGCGGCGCCGGCAGATGCTTCACCGTGCCCTTGACCATATTGCGCGCGAACTGAAAGTAGGCTTCGCCGTTCGGGTGCGTGCACGGCAGGTTGCGCACCAGCGGCAAGGCTGAACCATCGGCATGTTTAGCGGCGACTTCCTTGGCAAAAGCCACGGCCTCGCTCAACAGTTGCTCTGGCGACGCAGCCAGCTTGTCAAACAGTTTTTGCCCCGGCAATGCGGCCAATGCTTCACTGTTGACGGCCTCGCCGCCACCAATCATGCTCAGCGCCGTTTCCACCCCCAGCACACGCGGCAGGCGCACCGTGCCGCCGGCACCGGGCAAAATACCCAACTTGACCTCCGGCAACGCGATCTTGGCGCCCGGTGCGGCAATGCGGTAGTGACAACCCAGCGCCAACTCCAGCCCACCGCCCATCGCCACTGAATGAATGGCGGCAACCACGGGCTTGGGCGAATGCTCCAGCGCCAGAATCACCGACCCCAAGGTCGGCTCAAGCGTCGCCCTGGCGGAATTGAACTCGCGAATATCCGCGCCGCCCGAAAACGCCTTGCCAGCGCCGGTCAGCACGATGGCCTTGATTGCCGCATCGCCGTTGGCCTTTTCCAGCGCGTTGGTAATGCCCAGCCGCGTACTGTGGCCAAGGCCGTTGACGGGCGGGTTGTTCAGTGTGATGACGGCAACATCGTCTTGGACTTTGTATTCAGCGGTCATGAGGCTTGATTCCTTTTTAGTCTGGCAACAAAAATAAACCGGCGCATTGTCAAAGATGCCCGGCACGGCTGCAAACCGAATTTGTCGCCACGGAGACAAAACACCGGTATTGCACGCTTGGCGTTTACCCCGGCAGCTTGTAGTCCTTGAGCTGCTCGCGCAGTCTGGTCTTGAGCATCTTGCCGGTACCGCCGAGCGGGATCGAATCGACAAAGATCACGTCATCGGGTGTTTGCCATTTGGCGACCTTGCCTTCGTAAAAAGCCAGCAACTCCTCGCGCGTCACCTCCTGGCCGGGTTTCTTGACCACCACCACCACCGGACGCTCGTCCCACTTGGGATGAAACACGCCGATACAGGCGGCCATCGCCACCGCCGGGTGCGCCATGGCGATGTTCTCAATGTCGATAGAGCTGATCCATTCGCCGCCCGACTTGATGACATCCTTGCTGCGGTCGGTGATCTGCATGAAGCCGTCGGCGTCGATGATGGCCACGTCGCCGGTCGGAAACCAGCCGCCGCGTAGCGGGTCACCCCCCTCGCCTTTGTAGTATTTGGCCAGCACCCAGGGGCCACGCACGTACAAATCGCCCGACACGCCGGTGCCCCAGGGCAGTTCGTCGCCGTCCGCATCGACGATTTTCATGTCGATGCCGTAGATGGCCCGTCCCTGCTTGACGCGCAGCCTGAGTTGCTCGGCCTCGGACAGCGCCAGGTGCTTTTGCTTTAGCGTGCACAGCGTACCCAGCGGACTCATCTCGGTCATGCCCCAGGCGTGCAGCACCTCGACGCCGTAGTCGTCGCGGAAGGTATTGATCATGGCCGGCGGCGCCGCCGAACCGCCGATCACGGTGCGCTTGAGGGTGGAAAAACGCAGCTTGTTCGGCCCCATGTGGCCCAGCAGCATCTGCCACACCGTGGGCACGCCAGCGGCGAAGGTCACGCCTTCGGACTCCATCAGTTCGTAAACCGATTTGCCATCCAGCGCCGGCCCCGGAAAAACCACCTTGCAGCCGACCAGCGCCATCGAATACGGCATGCCCCAAGCGTTGACGTGGAACATCGGCACCACCGGCAGCGCAGCATCGCGCGCCGACAGGTTCATCACGTCGGGCAACGCGGTGCCGTAGGCGTGCAGCACGGTAGAGCGGTGGCTGTACAGCGCGCCGCGCGGGTTGCCCGTGGTGCCGCTGGTGTAGCACATGCCGGAGGCGGTGTTTTCGTCAAACACCGGCCATTCGTAATCAGTGGACTGGCGCGCCAGCCACGTCTCGTAGCTCATCAGGCCTGGGATGCCGCTGTCTTTGGGCAGCCGCTGCTCATCACACAAGGCGACCCAGTGTTTCACGGTCTTGCACTGCGCATGCACGCCCTGCACGATTGGCAAAAAGCTCAGATCGAAGTACAACGCCTGATCTTCGGCGTGATTCACGATCCACGCTATCTGCTCGGGCAGCAAACGCGGATTGATGGTGTGCAGCACCCGCTCGGAGCCGCTGACGCCGTAATAAAGTTCCAGGTGGCGATAGCCGTTCCACGCCAGGGTGCCGACGCGCTCGCCGGCTTGCAGGCCGAGCGCATCCAGGCCCGCGGCAACCTGTTTGGCGCGACGCTGCACGTCGGCCCAGGTATAGCGGTGAATGTCGCCCTCCACGCGGCGCGAAACCACCTGTGTATCGCCGTGATAGCGCGCCGCAAAATCGATTAGCGTTGAAATCAGCAACGGATGGTTTTGCATCAGGCCCAGCATGGCGTTCTCCTCGTTGTTTGCGGCGGTGGTGCGTGAATAATAATAAGACTTTGCGTTGAGCGCGTCCCACCGTTCAGAGCCTCCGGCGTGAGCTGTGGCGTGGCGGTGTGCCGGATTCGATCAGTGCCGCACACTATAGACGCGGAGCCTTCCATGACCTACCCAATTCAAAAAACCGACGCCCAATGGCGTGAACTGCTGACCCAAAAGGGCGCGGAACCGACAGCCTGGCAAGTCACGCGCCACGCCGCCACCGAACGCCCCTTTACCGGCAAGTACGACCAGCATTGGGCTGGCGGTATCTATCGCTGCATTTGTTGCGGCGCGAAATTGTTCGAGTCTGACGCCAAGTTCGACGCCGGTTGCGGCTGGCCCAGTTTTTTCCGCGCCGAACCGGACGCTATCGAGGATCGGCTCGACTTTGGCCACGACATGGAGCGTGTCGAAAGCGTCTGCGCGAGCTGCGGCGCACACCTAGGCCACGTATTCCCGGACGGCCCCGAACCCACGGGCCTGCGTTACTGCATGAACTCCGCGGCGCTCGAATTTGAATTCGCGAACGACAAACTGCCAGGCCCATGAAACTGCTGCTCGACTTTGCGCCCCTGCTGCTGTTTTTCGTCGTCTACAAGCTGTACGGCATCTACGTCGCCACGGCGGTGCTGATGGCAGCCACCTGTGTGCAGATGGCCATCATGTACGCCATCGATAAAAAGCTGACCGCCATGCACAAAGTCACGCTAGCGCTGATTTTGATCTTTGGCGCGCTGACACTGGTTTTGCATGACGAGCGATTCATCAAATGGAAGCCGACCGTGCTTTACACCGCGATGGCGCTGGTACTGGGTGCAGCGCTATGGCTGTGGCGCAAAAATTTTCTACGCATCATGCTGGGTAGCCAGTTGCCATTGCCTGATCCGGTATGGCACCGCCTGACTGTCGCCTGGGTCGTTTACTGCCTGGCCATGGCCGCGCTCAATGGATATGTAGCCGCCTTTTGGTCCACCGACGCTTGGGCCGCCTTCAAGCTATGGGGGTTTGCCTTTCCGGTGGTCTTCATCATCGGTCAGGGGTTTTACGTGGCACGCTACCTGCAAGACTCTCCCAGCTCGCAACCCCCAGGAGGTTCGGCGTGACTGTGGCCGACCAGATGGCGGCAGCCTTGCGCCAGCGCCTGCAACCGACCGATCTTGAAGTTACCGACGAAAGCCGGTTGCACGCCGGCCATGCTGGTGCCAACGGCAGCGGCAGCGGTACTCACTTTCGCGTGCGCATCGCCTCGCCACTGTTCACCGGCCAAAGCCGGGTAGCGCGGCACCGGCTTGTGTATGATGCACTGCAAACTTTCATCGACCAGGGCGTGCATGCCATCGCCATCGAGACTGGTTGAGTAGCCGTGCCGGCGTACTAGTCCGGTTTCATTCTTTCATCCGTAATACCCATGAAGCAAAAAACTCTGGCCTCCACGGCCGCCGCCCTGCTCGTCGCTGCGCTGGCTTTGCCTGCCGTGGCACAAAACGTAGCCGTCGTCAACGGCAAACCCGTGCCCAAATCACGTGTGGACGACTTGCAAGCGCAGATCAAGCAACAGTCCGAGCGCGCCGGTCGGCCGCTGCCACCCGATCTGGATAAGCAATTGAAAGACGAAGTCATCGCGCGCGAAGTCTTCATGCAGGAAGCCGAAAAGCGCGGCCTGCAAAACTCGGCGGATTTCAAAGCCAAGATGGAAACGGCGCGCCAAGGCGTGCTGATCGGCGAGTTGTTTGCCGACTATCTGAAAAACAACCAAGTCACCGACGCGGAAGCCAAAGCCGAGTACGACCGCGTGATCAGCAACCAAACGCCGCCGGCCGGCGCCAAGGAATACAAGGCCAGCCACATCCTCGTCGAGAAAGAAAGCGACGCCAAAGCCATCATTGCCGAACTCAAAAAGGGTGCCAACTTTGCCGACATCGCCAAGAAGCAATCCAAGGATTCCGGTTCCGGCGCCCAGGGCGGCGATCTGGGCTGGGCCAATCCGTCAGGCTATGTGCCCGAGTTCGCCCAGGCAGTACAAAAACTGAATAAGGGCCAGACCACCGACGAACCGGTCAAGTCAAAATTTGGCTGGCACATCATCCGCGTTGACGACGTTCGTGACGCCAAGCCGCCCGAGGCGCCCAAGTTCGAAGATGTCAAACCTCAGATCGTGCGGCAGTTAGAGCAGCAAAAACTGAACAAATTCCAGGAAGAATTGCGAGCCAAGGCCAAAATCGAGCAAACCGGCACGTAATAGCTAATGGCCGAAGGCGCAAGATATACCTGACACCTCCGCAGGTCTGGAGCCACGGCTGGAGTGATGGGCGGCTATTACTTTCCCGCTCCACCCGCCAGCCGCACTCCGCGGCAAAACATCCTCCAACGAGCTAAAATAACTGGTTTCGTGGAAAGTACGCTGGATGGGCCGGCGCGGCTGCCGCAACAGAAACCAAGGATTTTTCATATCATGCGTGAAGGCATCCACCCCGATTACCGCGAAGTATGCTTCGTGGATCTGTCCAACGGCTTCAAGTTCGTCACCCGCTCGTGCGTCAACACCAAGGAAACGGTCAAGATGGATGATGGTCGCGAGTTGCCGCTGTTCAAGCTCGACACGTCGAGCGAGTCGCACCCGTTTTACACCGGCACACAAAAGTCGGTGGACAGCATGGGCGGACGGGTCGAAAAATTCCGTAATCGCTACGCCAAGGTCGCCCGCTGATCGCGGCGCTTGCGCAAGTGGGCAGCACGGGCGACCGCGCTGCCTTTTTTTGTGTGCCGGAAAATGACGAAATGAGGCCGGCTGCACCAGCATGAGCGCCCAACCCAGCCCAGCCATCGTCGCGCAGGACGCCGTGCGCCGCCTGCCGCGCCCGGCGCTGCTGCTGTTGTGTCTGGTCTACGTGATTGCCGGCTACGTAGGCCGTGCGCCGTGGCGAAACGCCGACATCGCTTCCTTCGGCTATATGCTGGAGCTAGCCGCGGGCCGCGCAGACGATTGGTTCGCCCCTACCCTGATGGGCGTGCCGACCGACAGCGGCGCGCTGCTGCCATATTGGCTGGGCGCCTGGGCAATGCGGCTGGCGCCATCCTGGATGGCGCCAGATTTTGCGGTGCGCATTCCGTTTGCGTTGATGCTGGCCGGCACGCTGGCCGCGACCTGGTATGCGGTGTACAGCCTGGCGCGGCATCCCGCGGCGCAGCCGGTGGCATTCGCGTTCGGCGGCGAAGCCAGTCCCGTCGACTACGCCCGCGCCCTGGCTGATGGCGCTCTGCTGGCGTTGATCGCCACCCTGGGGTTGATGCAGTTCTCGCATGAGACCACGCCCGCGCTGACGCAATTGTTTTGCGGCGCGCTGGTATTCCACGGTTTAGCCGCCCTACCCTACCGGCCGCTGGGCGCGCCCCTGAGCTTGCTGGCCGGACTGCCAGGGCTGGCGCTATCGGGCGCGCCGGCCACGGCGTTGATCTATGGCGGCTGGAGCTTGGCGGCACTGCTGGCTCCGGGCCAACCACCGCACGATACGCCAGTGCGTAAGCGCGCGTTATGGAGCCTAGGCGCCGCCGTGGCGATCAGCTTGGCGCTGGCCTGGGCCTTGAACCTGTTTCGCTGGCAAATTGCACCTTGGCGCACACACTGGAACGACTGGCGATCCGTGAGCCAGTTGTTTGTTTGGTTCACTTGGCCGGTATGGCCGCTGGCGCTATGGACGCTGTGGCGCTGGCGGCAACAGCTTGCCGGCCTGCGCCTGCATCGTTATCTCGGCCTGCCGTTGATGATCGCCAGCGTGCCGCTGGTCAGCGTAATCCTTACCCGCGCCGGTGACCGCGCTTTGTTGTTGGCGCTGCCCGCGCTGGCAGCGCTGGCGGCATTTGCACTGCCGACCTTCAAGCGCAGCGCAGCGGCGTTGATGGACTGGTTTACGGTATTGTTTTTTACCGGCTTGGCCATCTTCATCTGGGTGTACTGGATCGCCATGCAAACCGGCGTGCCGGCCAAGCTTGCGGCCAACGTCGCACGGCTGGCACCCGATTTCGAATCGGTTTTTCAGTGGCCAGCCTTGGCCGCCGCGCTGCTAGGCACACTGGCTTGGATCGCATTGGCGCGCTGGCGCATCGGGCGGCACCGCCCGGCGTTGTGGAAAAGCCTGGTGCTGCCTGCCGCTGGCGCTACCTTGTGCTGGTTGCTGGCGATGACCTTGTGGCTGCCCGCGTTGGACTATGGCCGCGGCTACGCTCCGCAAATGAGCCGCCTGCGCCGACTGATCGGCGACGCGCCCTGCGTACAGGTGCACGGCCTGGGCACGCCACAAGTAGCCGCGCTGCGTTTTCACGGCGGCTGGGCGCCTGAGCCGGCTAATGAGCCAATGCAGCAGTGCCCATGGTTACTGGTAGACGCTCAAAACCTGCCCACGCTGAGCAAGACCGTTGATCTGCGCCAGTGGCGCCTTACCGTCCAAGTGCCCCGGCAAACCGACAAAAACGAAACCCTACTGGTGTATCAGCGCTCCGGTTCGCCCTGATCGACATGGAATTCCTGCCCGGCTGTCGATGTGCCCAATGAGCGCACTCGCCGCGCCGGAAACACCAGCGCGATTCAACGCCCGGCGGGCCAAGTCGCCAAAACGCGCCCGATCTGGGGCGTGGTGCTCTTAAGAACGTTCACAGTCTTTTCGGGGTCGCGAAAAGACTATGAACAGGCTCTAATGCATGTACATGCCACCATTGACGTGCAGTTGCTCGCCCGTCACATAGCCCGCTTGCGGACTAGCCAAATAAACTACGGCATGTGCAATGTCCGCCGGTTGACCTAGGCGTCCGAGCGGAATTTGCCCGGTCAATGCCTTTTGTTGCTCCTCGCCTAGGGCGGCGGTCATATCGGTGGCGATGAAACCGGGCGCCACGCAGTTGACGGTAATGCCACGGCCGCCGAGTTCGCGCGCCAGCGCGCGCGTCATGCCGGCAACACCGGCTTTGGCGGCGGCGTAGTTGGCCTGACCCGGATTACCCGACGCACCGACCACGCTGGTGACGTTGATGATGCGCCCGTAACGCTGCTTCATCATTGGTCGCATGACCGTGCGACAGAGGCGAAACACCGCCTTCAGATTGGTGTCGAGTACGGCGTCCCAATCGTCATCCTTCATGCGCATGGCCAACTGGTCGCGCGTAATGCCGGCGTTGTTGACCAAAATGTGCAGCGCGCCGTGTTCCTTGACGATGGCCTCGACCAGCGACTCTGCGGCGGCGGCGGCGTTGACGTCCAGCCGTGCGCCTCGACAACCAGGGTACTCCGCCAGCGCCGCACTGATACGCGCGGCACCCTCGTCGCTGGTGGCCGTGCCCACCACCTTGACGCCGCACCGCGCCAGTTCCAGGGCAACCGCCGCGCCGATGCCACGCGTCGCGCCGGTGACCAGAGCCGTTTGTCCTGCGTAAACCGTTTCAGCCATTTCATTCCTCAACTCAATAAGGCTTTCACCTCAGCCAGCGTCGCCGGATCGTACAACGTCGCACCGGCCAGCGCGGAATCGATGCGCTTGGTCATGCCCGTCAACGCCTTGCCGGGGCCGCATTCGACCACGACATCGACGCCCATGCCCTTGATTTTGCGCACGCATTCGACCCAGCGCACCGGGCCGAATGCCTGGCGGTACAGCGCGTCGCGGATGCGCGCGGGGTCGGACTCCACGGCCACATCAATGTTATTGACCACCGCCATTTTCGGCGCGCTGATTTGAACCGACTGCAAAGCCGTTTTCAGCCGTTCGGCGGCAGGCCGCATCAGGCTGCAATGAAACGGCGCCGACACCGGCAGTGGTAGCGCGCGCTTGGCACCCATGTCCTTAAGCACGGCGCAGGCTTTTTCGACCGCTGCTTTATCGCCGGCAATCACCGTCTGCGCCGGGTCGTTGAAATTGACCGCCTCCACCACTTGCGCGTCCGCTGTTACTTGGGCGCAGCCGGCGATCACCTTATCGGCATCCAGCCCCACGATAGCGGCCATCGCGCCCACACCGACAGGCACCGCGTCCTGCATAGCGGCGGCGCGCAGGCGTACCAAAGGCACAGCGTCGGCCAGCGTCAGCGCCTCGGCGGCGACCAAGGCGGAATACTCGCCCAGCGAATGGCCGGCAACCGCGGCCGGCAGCGCACCGCCCTCAGCCCGCCAGACGCGCCAGCAAGCCACGCCCGCCACCAGCATGGCAGGCTGGGTATTGGTGGTCAGGGCCAGCGCCTCTTTGGTGCCCTGGGCAATCAGCGCGCCAATGTCCTCGCCCAAGGCGGCGCTGGCTTCGGCCAACGTCTGACGCACCGCCGGATGGTCGCCCCATGCGTCCAACATGCCGACTGATTGCGAACCTTGACCAGGAAAAACGAAGGCGAAAACTTTCATGACGCAGAAAATGTTTATTTATGACAGAAGTTGGCCTCTAGTGCTCCGTTCCATCAAAACCTTTACAAATGAAACGATGGATTTGTTCGTCAGGCAAGGCGCAAACCGGAGCAATACCGAGTGGTATTGCGAGGATTTGCAACGCAGCATGACGGACAAAGACGCGATTTCATGTCAATGTTTTGGTGGAACG
>JAITMV010000008.1 GCA_031277295.1 Burkholderiaceae bacterium
GGCTCCAGAACTCGTCCGTCACGACCCATGATTGAACTCGCTTGACCACGATATTTGCTCCGACGTCGCGCATTCTGCGACTCGAAAGCAGAGTTTATCTAATTACGGATAAGTTCTAAAGTAAGTGCCATTCGCCCTAAGGCTGCGCTTAAGCGCAACGCCTCATGCAATCCCCGAGCGCCTCGGTTTGGGATGGCCTTGGCTGACTTTGCGTAGGGTGACACGAAGGTTTTCGAGACGAACTGTTCAAAACCGAAGATGCTTGCCCCCCGCATTGAACCAGGTGAAGCGTCGCCTTAGCGTCAGCACAAAAACTTATCCCGGCCTCAATACCGCCGCTCGCCGCAATGTTTGCCGCGCCAGAGCTACCACGGGCGCATCGATCATGCGGCCATCCAAACTGAACACGCCGCCCTGGGCAACCTCAAAGCCCTGCAACACGCGGCGTGCCCATTCGGTTTGGGCGCTGGTCGGCGTAAAGGCTGCGTGTACCGGCGCGATCTGCGCCGGGTGAATGCACATCTTGCCGCCGAAGCCGCCACGCAACGCACGCTCGGCGTGCGCCTGCACCAGCGCCACATCCTGCGTGTCCGTAGTCACACCGTCCACCGGCGCGGCCAAACCAGCCAGACGCGAGGCCAGCACCATTTGCAGGCGGGCAGGAATCAGCTCCGACTCGTCCGGGCCGCACGCCAATCCCAGATCGGCCTGCAAATCAATGTGGCCGAACAACAGGCGCAGCACCCGCGGCGCCGCGGCGATAGCGCGCACGCCGTCCAGCCCGGCTGCCGATTCGATCAGCGGCAGCAGCACGCCGTCCGCGCCCAACGCTGCGGCCAGCGCGGTCAAATCGGCGGCGCGCTCAGCCTTGGGTAGCACGGCAGCACGTAAGCCCTGCGCAGCCAGTGCCGTCAGTGCCGCCACGTCCGCACCGTGCCACTGTGTGCCCGCGGCGTTGACACGCACCAGCAAACGAGCCCGTTGTTCCAGCGTGCAAGCAGAGAGCGCGGCTCCGAACTGCGCACGCGCCGCGTCCTTGTCGGCAGGACCGACGGCATCCTCCCAATCAACGATCACCGCGCCAGCGCCGCTGGCCAGCGCCTTGGGCAGCCGATCCAATCGATGGCCAGGTACGAATAGCAGGCTACACACGCCCGCCAGCGGATGCGCCACCGCGCTCATGACCACGCTCCTGGTGCCGCGGTTCGCTGGAGTTTGGCGCAAATGAGGTGACTTACAGACATACTGTTGTTTCCGTTCAGGAATTGCAAGACATGGCAACGCAGCCTTCAGAATTGTATGCAGGCATGCAGTCATCCGGGCGCCGACCCTCGTATCATGCGGCTTGCGCTGCCGCATGAGCCTTGGTCCCATACAAGAGGAGACGTTTTACATGTCCGAACCGGTGGCTGCCAAACACGGCCTGCTCTCTTCAACTCAAAAGAAAATACAGGTACAGCCGGGCGAATTGCGCGCGCTGCTGCTCTCGTTTGGCTACTTCTTTTTCGTGCTGGCCTGCTATTACGTGCTGCGTCCGGTGCGCGACGAGATGGGCGTGCGCGGCGGCGTCAAGAACCTGCCCTGGCTGTTCACCGCCACTTTCCTGGTCAGCCTGGCGATTGCGCCCCTCTACGCGGCGGTGGTGGCGCGCTGGCGGCGCAAAACGTTCATCCCGCTGGTCTATGGCTTTCTGGCGCTGAACATGGTGGCCTTCTGGGCCATGCTGACGGGGGGCATCGCCGCTGAGCAGACGGCGATGGTGTTCTTCGTCTGGCTGTCGGTGTTCAACGTGTTCGCGGTGTCGGTGTTCTGGTCATTCATGGCCGACGTGTTTTCCAGCGAACAGGCCAAGCGGCTGTATCCGACCATTGCCGCTGGCGGCTCGCTGGGCGGCTTTACCGGATCGGCCACGGTAACCGGGCTGGCGCGCGTGATCGGGCCGGCCCATCTGCTGCTGGTCGCCGCCGCGCTGCTGATGCTGGCGTTGGCCTGCGCCATGTGGCTGGATCAGAGCGCGCCCAAGACGCCGGAGCCAGCGCAACACGCAGCGCCCGACCCAGAACGCATGGGCGGCGATTTTCTGGCCGGGCTGACGCTGCTGGCGCGCTCGCGCTACCTGTCGGGCATCGCGCTGTGGGTGTTTTTGCTGTCGCTGGGCGGCACCTTCGCCTACAACATGCAGGCCGACATCCTGAGCCGCGCCCAGCTCGATTCCGCCACGCGCACGCAGATTTTCGGCGCCGTCGATCTGGCCACCAACATCCTCAATCCGCTGCTGCAACTAACGCTGGCGCGCTGGGTGCTGCAACGCGCGGGCGTCGGGCTAGCCCTGGGCGTGATCGCCGCCGTGTTCACCCTCGGCTTCGTCGCCATGTCGACCGCGCCAATGCTGAGCGTGCTGATCGCCTTCATGATCGCCCAGCGCACCGGGCAGTTCGCCATCTCCAACCCGGCGCGAGAGACTTTGTTCACGGTGGTCGGGCGCGAGGAAAAGTACAAGGCCAAAAACGTCATTGACAATGCCGTCTTTCGCGGCTCCGACGTGGCCGCCGTCTGGCTGTTCAACCTGCTGCACGCGGGCGCCGGCCTTGGGCTGGCTGCCATCTCGCTGATCGCCGCGCCTGCAATGGCGTTATGGTTCGGCCTGTCGCTGGCGCTGGGCCGCGCCGAGAATCGCCAAGCCGCCGCTCATTCCTCTGCTGAAAAAGGAGACCCCATATGAACACCCTGCCCCTTTCCCGCCGCCAGATGCTGGCTGGCCTCGCCGCCACTGCCCTGCCCGCCTTGCCCGTCGCGGCAGCGGACAACGGCGCGCTGCTCACACGCCCGATCCCGCGTTCGGGCGAGCCGCTGCCCGTGATCGGCATCGGCACCTCGGTCGTGTTCGACTTCCAGGACGACCCCGCCAAGTACGCCGAGCGCCGCCAAGTGCTGCAAGAACTGGCCGCTGGCGGCGGCAAGCTGATCGACACCGCGCCGGCCTACGGCAACGCCGAACCCAGGGTGGGCGACCTGGTGGCCGACCTCGGCATCCGCGACAAACTGTTCCTCGCCACCAAAGTGTCGGCGCAAGCGCCGCGCGATGAGAAAGAAACCTCGCTGGCCGGTTCGCTGCAACGCCTGAAAACCAAGCAAATCGACCTGATGCAAGCCTGGAACGTGTCCGACCCCAACCTGGAGCTGGCCCAGTTGCGCGACTGGAAGGCGCAAGGCAAATGCCGCTACTGGGGCATCACCTCGTCGTTCGACTCTGCCTATCCAGCGCTTGAACAGGTCATCAAGCGCGAAAAGCCCGAGTTTTTCCAAATCAACTACTCACTCGGCCACCGCGACGCCGAAGAACGCCTGCTGCCGGCAGCGCAGGACGTGGGCGCGGCAGTGCTGACCAACTTGCCGTTTGGCCGCAATTCGATGTTCGCCAAGGTGCGCGGCAAACCCCTGCCCGATTGGGCCGCCGAAATCGACGCCAAAAGCTGGGCGCAGGTATTTTTGAAATTCCTCCTCTCGCACCCGGCGGTCACGGCGGTCATACCGGGCACCGATAAACCCGAATATATGCTCGACAACCTGGCCGCCGGCCGTGGTCGCCTGCCGGATGCGGCGTTGCGCAAGCGGATGATTGAGTTCTGGTCAACGCTCTGAACCGGGAATGGCTGTATGACGATGGTTAGCCCCAGTCGAAAGTGACGGCGCAACACTAAAATCAACAGCCTTGAATTTGCCACCCGCCATGACCGCACGCACGCTCTACGACAAACTCTGGGACGAACACGTCGTCCGCACCGAAGAAGACGGCACCGCCCTGCTCTACATCGACCGCCATCTGGTGCATGAAGTCACCAGTCCGCAAGCCTACGAAGGGCTACGCGAGGCGGGGCGCAAGGTCTGGCGCGTCAGTTCGGTGGTGGCGACCGCCGACCACAACACGCCCACCACCGGCTGGGAGCGCGGCTACGACGGCATTGCCGACCCGATCAGCAAGGAGCAGATCACCACGCTGGACAAGAACATCGCGGCATTTGGCGCGGCAGCGTACTTTCCGTTTTTGTCCAAGCGGCAGGGCATCGTGCACGTGATCGGGCCGGAAAACGGCGCCACGCTGCCAGGCATGACGGTGGTGTGCGGCGATTCACACACCAGCACGCATGGCGCTTTCGGCGCATTGGCGCACGGCATCGGTACCAGCGAGGTCGAGCACGTGCTGGCCACGCAGACCTTGCTGCAAAAAAAGAGCAAGAACATGCGGGTGCAAGTCGATGGCCAGTTGCCCCAGGGCGTGACGGCCAAGGACATTGCGCTAGCGATCATTGGCCGCATCGGCACCGCTGGCGGCACCGGTTGCGCGATTGAGTTCGCGGGCTCAGGCGTTCGCGCGCTCAGCATGGAAGGCCGCATGACGCTGTGCAACATGGCCATTGAAGCTGGCGCGCGCGCCGGCATGGTGGCGGTGGACGACAAGACCATCGACTACGTAAAGGGTCGCCTGCTCGCGCCAGGCACCGACGCGGCCAGCGGCCAGTTCACCGGCGGCGCCGAGTGGGATCATGCCGTGGCCTACTGGAAAACGCTGCACTCCGACCCCGGCGCGCACTTCGACACCGTGGTCGAACTGGACGCGGCCCGGATCGTGCCGCAGGTGACCTGGGGCACCAGCCCGGAGATGGTGCTGGGCGTCGATGGCCGTGTGCCCGATCCGGACAAGGAAAAAGACCCCGTCAAGCGCGACGCCATCGAGCGCGCGCTGGCCTACATGGGACTGGAGCCGAACAAGGCAATGACCGACATCGTGATCGACAAGATGTTCATCGGCTCCTGCACCAACAGCCGCATCGAGGACTTGCGCGCGGCGGCGGCCGTCATCAAAAACCTGGGCCGCAAGGTCGCGCCGAACGTCAGACAAGCGCTGGTCGTGCCCGGCTCGGGCCTGGTCAAGGCGCAGGCCGAGGCCGAGGGGCTGGACAAAATCTTTACTGCCGCCGGCTTCGAGTGGCGCGAGCCAGGCTGCTCGATGTGCTTGGCGATGAACGCCGACCGGCTGGAGCCGGGCGAGCGCTGCGCCTCCACCAGCAACCGCAATTTCGAGGGACGGCAAGGCGCTGGCGGGCGCACCCACTTGGTCAGCCCCGCCATGGCCGCCGCCGCCGCCGTGCATGGACACTTCGTGGACGTGCGGCGGTTTGCCTGAGCACCCGTAAATGAGTGGATTTACACCATCAACCATGCTGGCCTAAACTGCCCCCCATTCACCACCTTCGCTTTCACTGACCGCAAGGAGTCCCCACATGCCACGCCATCTCGCTCTGCTGCTCATCGCCGCCGCTGCCCTGGCCGGTTGCAGCAACACTTGGCAAGGTGTCAAGCAAGACGCCAAAAGCGCCGGCAGCACTGTCACCAATGCGGTCGGCACCGGCTTGGACAAGGCCGGCGACGGCCTGAACTCCGCTGGCGAGAAAGTCAAGCGCGCCGGCGAGTAAGCAACGCAACCCATTCGTGATGCGGCCTGGAGCGGCCCGCACCCGCGCAGCGGCTTATTTCGAAACAGAACATGGACAAATTCACCGTACACCAGGGCCTGGTTGCCCCGATGGATCGCGCCAACGTCGATACCGACGCGATCATTCCCAAGCAGTTCCTCAAGTCGATCAAGAAAACCGGCTTCGGCCCCAACCTGTTCGACGAATGGCGCTGGCTGGACAAGGGCGAACCGGGCATGGGCATGGACCCGGCCAGCCGCAAGCCAAACCCCGACTTCGTGCTGAATCAGCCGCGCTACCAGGGCGCGTCGATTCTGCTGGCGCGCGAGAACTTTGGCTGCGGTTCCAGCCGCGAGCACGCGCCCTGGGCTTTGCAGCAATACGGCTTCCGGGCGCTGATCGCGCCCAGCTTCGCCGACATCTTTTTCAACAACTGCTTCAAGAACGGCCTGCTGCCCATCGTGCAGCCCGAAGCCGTGGTCGCCAAGCTGTTCGACGAGGTGGCGGCCTTCCCCGGCTACCGGTTGACCATTGATCTGGAACGGCAAGTGATCGTCAAACCCGACGGCGCCGAGTTGCCGTTCGAGGTGCAGCCCTTCCGCAAGCATTGCCTGCTCGGCGGTCTGGACGACATCGGTCTGACCTTGCAGCACCGCAGCGAAATCCAGGCTTTCGAGGCCGAACGTCTGGCGCGCAAGCCGTGGCTGGCGCATGCGACGATGAGCGCCTGATGTTCACCTTGTGAGGTTCAACCGTCAGCCATTCACGGAAATCCATGGCAATTCCGACGTTTCAAGAAATCACGCTGCCGTTACTGTCCCTCGCATCTGATGGCCAAGTCCGGTCGTTGTCGATAGCGCGAAAGGCACTTGCGGATCACTTCAAACTGACAGACGCCGAAGAATCAGAGCTTCTGCCCAGCGGCAGACAGGGCCGATTCGCCAACCGCGTCGCTTGGGCAAAAGTCTATTTAGAGCGCGCGGGCGTACTTGCGTCTCCCGGTCGCGGCCAATTCCAAATCACGCCACGAGGCCGGGAAATCTTGGTCAACCCACCGGAAATTCTGGACATCAAATACTTGGAGCGTTATCCAGAGTTCCGAGTGTTCCGCGCCAAGCCCCAAGAATCGGTCCCCACACCAGCTTCGGGCGTAGAACTGGCTACGCCAGAAGAAGCCTTGGAAGCGGCATATCAAGGCATTCGCGCCGGACTCGCCTCCGAACTGCTTGAACGAGTGAAGTCAGCCTCTCCGCGATTTTTTGAACTTTTGGTCGTTGAGCTTCTGCTGAAGATGGGCTACGGTCGCTCGGGCGGCACCGGAGAAGCTATCGGCAAGTCAGGGGATGAAGGCATAGACGGCGTCATTGCCGAAGACAGGCTCGGCCTTGAGATGGTATATCTGCAAGCCAAACGCTGGGAAGGAACGGTTGGGCGACCAGAGGTTCAAAAATTTGTTGGTGCCCTTCACGGACGGCGAGCCAAAAAAGGGGTCTTTATCACCACAGGCGTCTTTTCATCCGAGGCCGCAAATTACGTCAAGACCATTGACCCGCGCGTCGCGCTTATTGATGGTCCCCAGCTTGCACAGTTCATGATTGACCACAACGTCGGCGTTACGCCAAGCCAAACATACGAAGTCAAGAAGATTGACTCTGATTATTTTGAGGAATAGATAACCAAACGTCCGTTCAATGCGAGTAGTTTGGCCGCCGCTTGAAACCTCATCATCCAAACAGAAAAGACTCTCCCCATGAAAATCGCAATCCTCCCCGGCGACGGCATCGGCGCCGAAATCGTCGCCGAAGCGGTCAAGGTGCTGAAGGCGCTCGACCTCAAATTTGAAATGGAACAGGCCGACGTCGGCGGCACGGCTTACGACCGGCACGGCCACCCGCTGCCCGAGGCCACACTCAAGCTGGCGCAGCAGGCCGACGCGGTGCTGTTTGGCGCCGTCGGCGACTGGAAGTACGACAAGCTGGAGCGCCAGTTCCGCCCCGAGCAAGCCATCCTCGGCCTGCGCAAACACCTGGGTCTGTTCGCCAATTTCCGCCCCGCGATCTGCTACGAGCAGTTGACGCACGCCAGCAGTCTGAAGCCCGAATTGGTGGCGGGGCTGGACATCCTCATCATCCGCGAGCTGACCGGCGACATTTACTTCGGCCAACCGCGCGGCCGACGCGACGCGCCCGACGGCGCCTTCGCCGGCCAGCCCGAAGCCTTCGACACCATGCGCTACACGCGCCCAGAGGTCGAGCGCATCGCCCGCGTCGCCTTCGAAGCCGCGCGCCAGCGCGGCAAGCGCGTCACCAGCGTGGACAAGGCCAACGTGCTCGAAACCTTTCAGTTCTGGAAAGACGTGGTGACCGAGGTACACCAGGACTACCCCGACGTGCAGCTCGATCACATGTATGTCGACAACGCCGCCATGCAATTGGTCAAGGAGCCGAAAAAATTCGACGTGCTGGTCACCGGCAATATGTTTGGTGACATCCTGTCGGACGAGGCGGCCATGCTCACCGGCTCCATCGGCATGTTGCCCTCGGCCAGCCTGAACGACAAAAAACAAGGGCTATACGAACCCAGCCACGGCAGCGCGCCCGACATCGCGGGCAAGGGCATCGCCAATCCGCTGGCGACCATCTTGAGCGCGGCCATGATGCTGCGCTTTTCGCTCGCTCAACCCAAGGCCGCCGACCGCATCGAAAGCGCGGTCAAGAAAGTGCTGGCGCAGGGACTGCGCACGCCTGATATTTACAGCGCGGGCACGACCAAAGTGGGCACACGCGAGATGGGCGACGCGGTGCTCAAGGCTTTGGGCTGAACCTGTGTGACCGAATCGTCGTCCCACAACTCCCAAACACCCCGCCTGGCCGTGCTGGCGCTCATCGTGCTGGCGCTGATCTGGAGCTATAACTGGGTGGTGATGAAATGGGTGCTGCAATACGTCGGCGCCATTGATTTCGCCGCTTTGCGCGCCGTGTTCGGTGCCGCGCTGCTGCTGGTCATGCTGCCCCTGTCGGGCCGCAGCCTGAAGCCGCCGCCGTGGCGGCCGGTGCTGTGGATCGGCTTGTGGCAAGTCGCCGGCATGGCCGGACTGTCGCAACTGGCGCTGGTATCGGGCGGCGCGGGAAAAACCGCGGTGCTGGTTTATACGATGCCGTTCTGGATGCTGGCGCTGGCCGCCTGGCTGCTGAACGAAAAACCGCGTCCACTCCAAATCGTGGCCGCGGGAATCGCCGCGGCGGGTTTGCTGTTCGTTCTGCGGCCATGGCAATGGCAAGGCAGTTGGCTCAGTTCGATGCTCGCGGTCGGTTCGGGCGCGGCGTGGGCAGCGGGGTCGGTAGCGGCGAAGCGGGCTTTCCGCCATCAGGCCATCGACCTGCTGCAACTGACGACCTGGCAAATGGTGGTCGGCGCCACCGTGTTGGCGACGCTGGCGTTAGCGACCCACGAGCAACCCATCGTCTGGTCACTGCCCATGCTGGGGGCGCTGGCCTACAACGCGGTGCTGGGCACGGCGCTGGGCTGGGGCTTGTGGCTGTTCGTGATGCGCAGTTTGCCGGCCGGTGTGGCGGGACTTTCAACCCTGGCGACTCCGGTGCTGAGCGTGCTTTGGGCCGTATGGCTGCTGGGCGAAAGACCCGGCTTCGCCGAAAGCATTGGCATCACCCTGATCCTGCTGGCACTGGCGCTACTGGGCGCGTCCGGTATCCGGCAAGCCGCGCTGCGGCATTTATCCCATATCCGTGAAGGTTCATCGCTAAAGTAGCACACTTTCCCGCTACAATTCGCGCACCATGAACGCGCGATCTTTCAGCGATCCTCACCGCCCGGCTGTCATACACGCCGTGGCCGCGCTCATGGCATTTCCCATTACCACGACCACCAAAAAAGGCTGACTTCAGCCCTGGTTCGTCGTGCGCGCCCCCCGGAGCCAGACGATCCGGGCCTGAAGTCAGACAAAATTCTTTGTTTGAAAGGCGCAACGCAAAATGAAAATCGGCAATCTCGTGGGCCTCGTCGGTTGGCGCGGCATGGTCGGTTCGGTCCTGATGGACCGGATGCAGGCTGAAAGCGACTTCGACCTGATCGAACCCGTCTTCTTTTCCACCAGCAACGCTGGCGGCGACGCGCCAGTGGCGGCGAAGAACGAGAAAAAACTCAAGGACGCGCACGACATCGAGGCGCTCAAAAAGTGCGACATCGTCCTCACCTGCCAGGGCGGCGACTACACCAGCGAGGTGTTCCCCAAGCTGCGCGCCGCCGGCTGGAAAGGCCACTGGATCGACGCCGCCAGCACCCTGCGCATGAACGGTGACGCCGTGATCGTGCTCGATCCGGTGAA
>JAITMV010000024.1 GCA_031277295.1 Burkholderiaceae bacterium
AAAAAAACGCACGGCCACGGCGAAATATTCAGAATCAATCTGCCCCTTGACGCAACTGCTGCCGCCGCAGCAACAGCGCCAGCGCCAGGCAGACGAAAACCAGCACCAGCAAGGCGTAGCCCCAGTAGGGATAGGAATAAGTGGAAAACTGCGCCACCTTGCCTTCGCCGAACACGGTCGGCATGAAAGGCTTGACGGTGAACGCCCCCCAGGGATGCAAGGTGTGGCCAAAGAACCAGAGCCAGGCGGCATATTCCACCAGGAAAAACACCGGCAACAGCGCCGGCACCGCCGCCAGCAGCAGCTCGAAGCGCCGGACCTTCCAGACGCCCACAAAAACCACCACCATCGCGGCAATCAACACCCCGATGACGACGTGGGTGATGAGCATCACGTTGTCGCCCCAGACCTGGATCTTTTCGGGTTCCTTGAAGAAGGCGCCGGTTTCGCGAACGTATTCGGCCACATGGCTGACCAGAGCGCCAAGCACGTATTGGTCCGCCACCATCCAGACGGCGACGGCGGTAAAGCCGATGCCGAGGATCGCCAAGCGCAATTTCTGCCGCGTCACGGTAAAAGCCAGCAGCATGACGCCGAA
Source organism: Burkholderiaceae bacterium (assembly GCA_031277295.1). Lineage (GTDB taxonomy): Bacteria > Pseudomonadota > Gammaproteobacteria > Burkholderiales > Burkholderiaceae_C > Ottowia. The sequence goes on from JAITMV010000024.1 coordinate 599, forward strand.
AAAGCCAAAGAAGAATTTGGCCAGCGGCTTTTCGACCGGCGCTCCGGTGGCGATTGGAAACATGCCCACGTAATGATTGATGGTGTTCATTTCGTGGACGCAATCGAGCGCGCCTTCGCCTTTGTTCAGGTCCTTTTTGGCGTCGGTGATCGGGTTGTAGCGCTCGTCGTCGGCACCCAGATCCTTCTGGATGATCTCCTCGCCCATGCGCGTGCCGGCGCCAGCGGCCTTGCAGCCGTTGAAGACGCCGTTGAAATGGAAATGAATGCGGATGCCATCCGGGAAAGCGTCCTTGGGGTAATTTGGCGCGGTCAAAGAAACCCACCAGATCGGCGCGAAGTAGGCCGCGATCATCATCAGCAGCGCCGCCAGCGTCAGACCGCCGATCAAGGCATTGGGGTTCTTCTTAGCCACCATAAGACACGCTCCGCGTCGGGAAGATGGCGGCCCTCGCGCGCCGCCGCCATGCTGTCACTATTTCTTGGCGCCGGCCTTGCACATGGCGCCGGGCATCGACAGGCTGGACTGGAAAGCGGAAATGGCCACCAACTGGTTGTCGTCGTACTTCTTGATGATCTTGACCATGTCCGGGTTGGCGTTGCGGCGCTTGCCGTCGCGAATCTCGGTCATCTGGCGCAGCAGGTACTTGTAATGCTGGCCAGCGATCACCGGATAGAACTTCGCCTTGTCGCCCTCGCCATTGGCACCGTGGCATTCCTTGCATTCTTTTTCATACAACTGCTTGCCGGTGGCGACTTGCACGGCGGCGTCACTGCCTTCGTATTTGCCGTGATCGGTCGGGATGCACAGACTCTGGATGTAGGCCGAGACATCGGCCAGCTCCTGCGGGTCAACCAGCGACTTGGCAAACGGGTACATGGTCGGGTTGTCGCGCAGCCCTTCGCGGATGTCGGCCATCTGCTTGATCAGCACCGTGCTGTGCTGGCCGGCCAACTGCGGGAAGGTGCCATCGGGCCGTCCAGCGCCGGAAGGCAGGTGGCAGGCGCCGCAGATTTCATAGGCCTCCTCGCCGTTTTTGATGTCGCCCTTCTTGTTCAGGGCTTCGATTTTTTCACCTTCCTGGGCGTTCCATTGGTAGCCTTGCGCTTCGATCCCGGCTTTTTGCGGGGCCGGCTGGGCCAGCGCCAATGAAGTGCCAAACAAGGCGACGGTCAGTAGTGCGAGTGATTTCATGTCTTTTGCGTCCTTTCAAGGTGATAGGGTAACAACAAGCGTTTTATCAAGGCTTCAGCTTGGAAACGTATTCGGCAATGGCCTTGATTTCTTTTTCGTTGACTAAAACCATGATTCCGTTCATGGCGGCGCTGTTGCCGTTGGCGCGGGCGCCGCTCTTGATGTCAAGCATCTGCCGCTCGGCGTACTGGGCATTCTGGCCGGCGATCTTCGGATACTCGGGCAAAAGCGGCGTCTTGGCATCCTTGCCATGACACGACCAGCAGGTTTTTTCCTGATAGAGCTTGGCGCCGTCTTCCTGGGCGAAGGCCGGAGCAGCGGCGGCGAGCGCGGCGAGCGCCGCGAACACGGGTAGCAGGGATTTCATATCTTCTCCTGGACTGAAGCGGCAGCGGGCGACCGCAAAGCCGCCCGCCACAACGACCGATGATGTGTAATCAGTTGGCTTTTTTGGCGCCGTTCTGCTCAAGATAAGTCTTGGCGCGCAAACCGAGGTCGGCCGCCTTCACCTGGTACTGCCAGACCTGCTCGGCCCAGAGGTTGGCCTGCTCCCAGTCCTGCTTGGCGGCGGCGGCCTCGTGCTTGGCCTTGGCATCGGGCATCTTGCCCAGTTGATCGGTGGCGTCCTCGACCATCGCCACCACGTCCGGGAAGTCCTTGTAGTTCACCGAGGTGATGTAGCCGACCACGGAGTCGATCACCGCCTGGGTGTCGGCGATCTTCTTGAGCTGTTTCTTGTAGTCGTCCTCGGTGTAGGTCGCCGCGGCCAGCGCGGTCTTGGTCGGCTTCCAGCCCTTGGGCTTGACCAGCAGGTAGCCCTGCATTTCCAGGTGCAGCGCCGAGCAGAACTCGGTGCAATAGTACGGATAGACGCCTTCCTTGTCGGCCTTGAACTTCACCGTCACGGTCTTGCCCGGCTCGGCCGAGGCATGGACGTTGTAGGTCGATACCGTGAAGCCGTGGGTCTCGTCCTCGGCGCGTTCGAGGTTGGTCAGGTGGATGGTGATTTCGTCGCCCACTTCCGCCTCAATCGTCTCGGGCGTGATGTGCGAGCGGATCAGGGTGCCGTAGACCGTGACCTTGTTGCCTTCGCGCACCGTTTTTTCCTCGCCCGCGCGCACCGCGCCTGGCGAAGGCTGGTCGGTGCGGCTGTTGGTGCCGACCTTGTAGCGCACGCCCGGCTTGAGCTTGTCGGCGGCAACCGCCACCACGTAGTGCGGCTCGCCCAGCGGCAGCGGCATGTCGTAGAGCAACTGCATCTTGTCGTTGCTGATGTCGATGAGCTGGTGGTTCTGCGGATGCAGCGGGCCGACCGGATTGAAGCGGTCGATGGCCAGCTTGTTGAGCGCGACCAGATACTTGCCGGCTGGGTTGACGGAATCGCCCTCCATCGTCATCAGGTGGCCGATGTTGTAGTGCACGCTGATCTTGTCGAGCACCTTGCCTTCACAGAAATTCCACTTGGCGACCTGCGAATCGACGTACAGCGAGGTGTAGGCGACGCAGGCCTTGGAGTCGTACTGCGTGTGCAGCGGCCCCAGACCCAGCGGCACCTGCACGTGCAGGGCGTCCTGCATACCGATGACCGGAATGCCATACGGGTCCTTGGACTCGAACTTGCCGGCCTTGATGGCCGCCATGATCTTGTCGAAGCTGTAGACCGACACGTGGGTGTCGAGCTTGCCGGAGACGACCATGAACTTGCCGTCCGGCGTCACGTCAACGCCGTGCGGCGACTTCGGCTCGGGCACCAGAAACAGAATGCCTTCCTTGATGGCCGTGTCCATCATGATGACGTCGTGGCCGTTGATCTTCCTGGTCTTGCCTTGGGCAAACAGTTCGGCGGCCTTCTTCCAGTTGATGACGTGCAGGTAATCGGTGTCCTTGGCCGAGCAGCCGGCCTCATACGGCGGACGGCCTTTCTCGATGCCGCCGACGTAACGCTCGGCGCAAAACGAGTTGGTGAACGACCAGCCGTCAGAAGGCCCCTTGCCGAAGTCGGACAGGTCTTGCGAGTACGGCGGCAACTCTATCGAGAACGACTGCTTCGGGTCGATGCGGCCGGCCTTGCGGTCGAACTTCCAGTACGTCACGCCGCCGCGGTAGCGCTCGTTGAACTCCTCCAGCGGATGGAACTTCTTGTTCTCCAGCGGCGTGGCGTACTGCGCGGCCTCGATCACGTAGTCGGTGTTCGGGCTGACGAAAGCGCCGCCGTGCTCCGACTTGAAAATCGGGTTGGCGACAATCTGCTTGGTCTCGAAGTCGCGCAGGTCGATCACCGCCAGGCGCGGATTGGCCTTGTCGTTGATGAACAGAAACTGGCCGTCATACTGGCCATTGGTCTCGGAGATCGCCGGGTGGTGCGTATCGCCCCAGGTAATGTCCTTGCCGTCGATCCTGCCGCCGGCCAGCACCGCCTTCGATTCCTCGTCGTAGCCGTAGCCCTGCCAGGGTTCGGGCGTGAACACCGCGAGGTACTTCAGAATGCGCATCGACGGAATGCCGTAGATGATGACCTGGCCTGATTGACCGCCGGAGCTGAAGGCGATGAACTCATCGCGCTTGCCGGTCGGCACGTAGGTCTTCGCCGCCGCCAGCACATCCTGCTGCGACAGGTTTCTGCGCTTCATGACGTCTTGCAAGGATTCCGCGCTCCAGCTCGCGCCTGCGGCAACCAGCCCCGCCACCAATACCAGCAGGCTGGATTTCATCGATTTTTCCCGCTTTCCCCGTATCATTTCCCGCTCCTGTGGTCAAACATGCGATCCGCCAGCGACGCTGCCTGGCATCTGCTCTGCCCACGACAAAACCACTCGAACAGCGACCGAATGAAACCGTCGCGTGAGCATCGAAGTGTCACTCTATCCGGCACGCCATGGGAAAGCAAGGATCGCGAGGCCGGCTTCATAGACTTGCTCAAGTTTCGCGAAAATTTTTGACTGAAATTAAGAAATTTAAGACCGGCTGCTCGGTATTGTGTTGTCTGGGCGCCGAATGCCGAATGCCGAATGCCGAATGCCGGATGCCGGATGACGCCGGTTGCGGCCAGGTTCTGTTCGGCCTGGCTTCAGGGCCTGTTCACGTGATACAAGGCCTCGTCTTAAACCGGTACTTATGGCGCCGCGCCTTTGACTCTCTGGCGGCGAAAGCAAATTCTCGCAATACAACTCGGTATTGCTGCGGTTTGCGCCTTGCCAGAGCAGCCAAATCCGCTGGCCCATAAGCACCGCTCAAGCGCGCAGTACTACACTAGAAACGGCAGCCCGTCGCTTGTTATCTTCAGGAAGCTCGCATGAACATTGACTTTCGGGCCTTAGCTCACACCCACCTTTTGGGTGAGCGCGCCACGCGCCCGATCAGGCCGCCAAAACTTGGGGCATTCTGGCGCGCTGGCGGCGAAAGCTCCTCGCCCGCGCACACGAGTGCGCGGCCTTGGTCGCCCTTGCCAGCCTACCCGATGACAGCTAAGGAACCTCTGAACAAATCTGCGCGAGCGGGCGCGCCCGGATTCGGGATGGGATGCGAGGCGCAAAGCGCAGCAATACCTCGTGGTATTGCGAGCATTTGCAACGACGCAGACCGCCCGAATAC
>JAITMV010000073.1 GCA_031277295.1 Burkholderiaceae bacterium
CTTCAGCCACCTCAACTACGCCGGCCGCGGCAACGTGCATCGCGGCAAGGACGCGCGCCACCTCGCCACCCGCGAGGCGCTGGATTTGCTGTTCGACACCGCCTGGGCCGACGCCCAGGCCGGCAACAGCCACGAATTCGTCACCGGCAACAACGACGCCGACGGCGTCTATCTGCTGCAATGGCTGCGCCAGCGCCTGCCACATTGGCACGACGCGGTACGTGAACAGCTGACGGCCTGGGGCGGCAACAGCTCGGGCGTGAACGTGGCCAACATCGACAACCTGGGCGACGTACACCCCGACACCATGTGGTGGCATTACACCCTGGGCAACGTCAAGTCGCGGCCTTTTTCGCACATCTGGCAAGACACCTCGGACCCACTGATGGCCGGCCTGAAAATGCGCCCGCGCCCGGTCACGGGCCGCTGCGCGGCCTGCGCCCATCTGGCGATCTGCAACGGCAACACGCGCGTGCGCGCGCAACAGGTCACCGGCGACGCCTGGGCCGAAGACCCCGGTTGTTATCTAACGGATGAGGAAATCGGTTTTAGCGGCAACGGCGCGCCGCGCGTGCAGACCACGGACTTCGCGGCGCGGCGGCGGGTAATCGAGTTGACGCCCGAAGGTTAGCCCGAGTGAAGCGCGAACAAACATGTTGATCCCGAACTTTCCAGTTGAGCTTTCCAGCGCGCATCCGGGTTTTCCCCCTTCCCCCTCTGGGGCTGTCGCAAAAAGGTATTGCTCCTTCCCCCTCTGGGGGAAGGTTGGGATGGGGGCCCGCCGACGCTTAATCAAATCGTGGACTTACAAACGTCCATTGGCCCCCACCCCGGCCCTCCCCCAAAGGCGGAGGGAGCAACAGCCGGCGCGTGAAGAACAAAAAGGTGTGCATCAAAAAAGCGCTGCGCCGGTTTTCAAACGCCTCGCCCAAGCGATAACCCTCGCCCTCACCCTGACCACCGCCGCCCACGCCCAACCCCAGCCCGCCGCGTCAGCGCCCTCCCCCGCCATCGACGCCCCTGCCCTGTTCCAGCAGCACTGCGCTATCTGCCACGGCGTTCAGCGCCTCGGCATCATGGGGCCGGCGTTGCTGCCCGAAAGCCTGGCCCGCATCAAACCCGCCGAGGTGCTGAAGGTCATTCAAGAAGGCCGCCCCGCCACCCAGATGCTGGGCTTTTCCGCCACGCTGTCGGCAGAAGAAATTGACGCTCTGGCCAAATGGATTTACACCCCGGTCAAGCCCGCGCCCACTTGGAATGACTTTGACATCGCCGCCAGCCGGGTCGAAACCGAAGGCTGGCGCGACTGGCCCGCGCGCCCGCAATGGCGCGCCGACCCGATGAACCTGTTCGTCGTCGTCGAAGGCGGCGACCACCATGTGTCGCTGGTCGATGGCGACCGCTTCGAGGTCATCCACCGCTTTCCCAGCCGCTTTGCGCTGCACGGCGGCCCCAAATTCACCGCCGATGGGCGCTACGTGTTCTTCGGCTCGCGCGACGGCTGGATCACCAAATACGACCTGTGGAACCTGCAAGTGGTGGCCGAAGTGCGCGCCGGCATCAACATGCGCAACATCGCCGTCAGCAACGACGGCAAATGGGTCATGGCCGCCAACTACCTGCCGCACAACGTCGCGCTGTTCGACGGTGACCTGAAGCTGGTGCGCAACTACCCGGCGCGCTCGCTCGATGGCCGCCAAAGCTCGCGCGTGTCCGCCGTGTATGACGCCGCGCCGCGCCAGAGCTTCGTCGTCGCGCTCAAAGACATTGCCGAAATCTGGGAGATCAGCTACAACCCCAAGGCCGAGCCGATCTATGACGGTTTTGTCCACGACTACAAAATGAAAGAGGGCATGGCCAAAGACGGCTTTCTCGGCATCCGCCGCACCGCGCTGGACGAGCCGCTGGACGACTTTTTCTTCAGCCCCGACTACGCCTTGGCCCTGGGCGCCACGCGCCCGCGCAGCGACGGCGCGCCCGGCGGCCAGGTGGTCAACCTGAACGTGCGCCGCAAAATCGCCGACCTGCCGATTGCCGGTATGCCGCACCTGGGATCAGGCATCACCTTCGACTGGCAGGGTACGCGCGTACTGGCCAGCCCGAACCTGAAAGACGGCGTCATCGCCGTCATCGACATGAAGACCTGGAAGCTGGTCAAAAACATCCCTACTCCCGGCCCTGGCTTCTTCATGCGCAGCCACGAGGCCACGCCCTACGCCTGGACCGATTCGATGATGAGTCCCAAGGCCAAGAATACCCTGACCATCATCGACAAACGCACCCTGGAACCCACCGCCAGCGTCCAGGTCACGCCCGACCAGACCCTGGCCCACATCGAATTCACCAAGGACGGCAAATACGCCCTCGCCAGCCTGTGGGAGGACGATGGCGCGCTGATCGTCTATGACGCCGCCACCTTTAAGGAAATCAAGCGTCTGCCGATGAAAAAACCAGTCGGCAAGTACAACGTGTTCAACAAGATCACGCGCTCTGAAGGCACGTCGCATTAGCCAAGTTGCGTCAAGCGACCGCTACAATGACCTTGTCTGCGATGCTTAGCCGGGCTTTATATTTCCTTGAACCAATGCTCATAAGAGCCGGGGCTTGGAACATCGTCTGGTCGGCGTGATCGTCTCGCGTCAGATGAACCCAAGACCAGTCTGACCTCGCCCACCTGAACCCTGCGTTCAGGATGCCGGTCCGGCGGCATTCGCAGACACCTTCTTCAATGACAAATGACCGCGCCTGAGAGGGTGTGACGAAATAACGTCGGCTGCGCCGACATGACGCACACCAAAGGCGTGTCATTGAGCGCAGTGAAGTCATGTGCCGTCCGGCGTAGTCATCCCTCCATGCCCATCGAACCGCTGCTGATCGCCGAGTTGGCTCTATTGGGCCTGATCACGGGCTTTCTGGCCGGGCTGCTGGGTATCGGCGGCGGCATGATTATGGTGCCGTTCATCTCGGCCATGCTCGGCACGCGCGGCGTGGCGCCGGGACTGGCGCTGAAGATGGCGATTGCAACGTCGATGGCAACCATCGTCTTCACCTCAGCGAGCAGCGTGCGCGCGCACCACAAAAAGGGCGCGGTGCGCTGGGACATCGTGGGACGTCTGGCGCCCGGCATCGTGCTGGGGGCGATGCTCGCCAGTCTGGGAGTGTTTGCGCTGCTCAAGGGGACGGCGCTATATTTCGTGTTTGGCGTCTTCGTGGCATTTTCGGCGGTGCAGATGTACCTAGACAAAAAACCTGTGCCGACGCGCCAGCTACCAGGCACGGGCGGGCTACTGGGCGCGGGCGGAGTGATCGGCTTTCTGTCCGGCCTGGTGGGCGCGGGCGGCGGCTTTGTGAGCGTGCCGTTCATGACCTGGTGCAACGTCACCATCCACAATGCGGTGGCAACCAGTGCGGCATTGGGATTTCCGATTGCGCTGGCGAACGTAACGGGTTACGTGATTGCCGGGCAGAACCTGACCGGGCTGCCGCGGCACAGCTTCGGCTACCTGTGGCTACCGGCGTTGGCGGTGATCGCCTGTTGCAGCGTGCTGATGGCTCCGCTAGGCGCCAAAGCAGCGCACGCGCTGCCAGTCAAACGACTCAAACGCGCCTTTGCCGTGGTGTTACTGGCGCTGGCGGCCTATATGCTGACCAAAGGCGTGAGCGGGCTGAGCTAAGACAACGCCTGAATGAATCATGGTGCCCGGGGCCGGAATCGAACCGGCATGGTGTTGCCACCGGCAGATTTTGAGTCTGCTGCGTCTACCAATTTCGCCACCCGGGCCATGCGAACAGCGAGTTGAAAATTATGGCACAGTGCGCGACATGAACTATCCAACGATTGAAGATGCCGTAGGCAACACGCCGCTGGTGCGGTTGCAACGGCTGGATGCGCGAGACAACGCGATGCGCGATAACGTGGTGCTGGCCAAGCTGGAGGGCAATAACCCGGCCGGATCGGTGAAGGACCGGCCGGCCTTGTCGATGATCCGGCGCGCCGAGGAGCGCGGCGACATCAAGCCGGGCGATACGCTGATCGAGGCCACCAGCGGCAACACCGGCATTGCACTGGCGATGGCCGCGGCGATCCGAGGCTACCGTATGATGTTGATCATGCCGGAAGACCTCTCGGTCGAGCGCGCGCAGACCATGAAAGCCTTTGGCGCCGAGTTGATCCTGACGCCGCGCTCCGGCGGCATGGAGTACGCCCGCGACCTGGCAGACAAGATGGTGGCACAGGGCAAGGGCGTCATGCTGGATCAATTCGCAAATCCGGACAATCCGCGCATCCACTACGAAACCACCGGCCCCGAGTTATGGCGGCAAACCGGCGGGCGTATCACCCATTTCATAAGTGCCATGGGCACCACTGGCACCATCACCGGCGTGTCGCGCTTTCTGAAGGAGCAAGCCCCTCGTGTGCGGGTGATCGGAGCGCAGCCGGCCGAAGGCTCGCGCATCCCCGGCATCCGCAAGTGGCCGCCGGAATATCTCCCCAAAATCCACGACCCTGCGGCGGTCGATGAACTGGTACTGGTCGATCAGTTCGACGCCGAGGAAATGGTCCGTCGGCTGGCACGCGAGGAAGGCATTTTTGCCGGCATCTCCTCCGGCGGCGCTGCCTGGGTAGCGTTGCAGATTGCCGCTCATGTGCAAGGCGCGACAATCGTTTTCGTGGTCTGCGACCGCGGCGACCGCTATCTATCGACTGGTGTATTTCCAGCCTGAGATTCGGCAATAACAATGACGGATTGGAATTTTTGCCCCTGCTGCGCCACGCCGTTGGAGATGTTGAGCGCCGAAGAAGACGGCGGCCCGAAACAACGCCTACGCTGCCCAGCCTGCGGCTTTACACACTGGAACAACCCCACGCCGGTGCTGGCGGCCATCGTTGAATACCGCGGCAAGGTGCTGCTGGCCCGAAACGCCGCTTGGCCGAGCAAGATGTTCGCGCTTGTCACCGGCTTCATGGAAGCGGGCGAAACGCCGCAAGACGGCGTGCGGCGTGAGGTCAAGGAGGAAACCGACCTCGACGTCACCGCGCTCGACTTGGTTGGCGTGTACGACTTTCAGCGCATGAACCAGGTCATCATCGCCTACCACGTCGTGGCCGAGGGCGAGGTGCGCCTGTCGCCCGAATTAGCGGATTGGCGTTTGTATGAGTTGCAAGACCTGAAATGCTGGCCCGCCGGCACCGGCCACGCACTGGCCGACTGGCTGCGCTCACGCGGACACGAACCTGTGTATTTCACCGCCGAAGAAAATGCCGAGCGCCGTCAGCCAGGCTGAATGACAAACGACGTCACCGCTGCGCGGCTCAATGAAGCGCCCGCCGCGCATGACTGGAAACGCCATTTCGCCACGCCGACGCTACCTCATTGCGTCATTTGCCATTCATCATTTGTCACTCGCCATGGACATCGCCAAGGAAGTTGATGCGCGCGGCCTGAACTGCCCGCTACCCATCCTCAAGGCCAAAAAAGCACTGGCCGAACTGCAAGCCGGCCAATTGCTGAAGGTGCTATGCACCGATCCCGGTTCAGTGCGCGACTTTCAAGCCTTCACCCGGCAGACTGGTCATACGTTGGTAACGCAAGACGCGCAAGGCGAGGTGTTTATCCATGTGCTGCGGCGGCGCGTTTGACGCTTGAATCTGGTGCAGTTTTACGATTGACCACGCGTTATCTTCAGAAGGCCCGCGTAAGCGTTGACCTTCGAGCGTTCAACGACCCTCACCTCTTGGGTGACAGCACTACACACCGATCTTAGCCGCCGTACACCGGAAACCGTTTTGTCAACTCGGCCACCTTGGCGCGCACGGTGTTGAGATTGGCTTCGTCGCGGGGGTTGTCCAGCACGTCGGCCACCAGGTGAGCGGCAGCGCGGACTTCAGCCTCCTGGAAGCCACGCGTGGTCATGGCCGGGGTGCCGATACGCACGCCGCTGGTGACCATCGGTTTCTCGGGATCATTGGGGATGGCGTTTTTGTTGATGGTCATGTGGGCGCTACCCAGCGCCGCCTCAGCGTCCTTGCCGGTAATACCCTTGGCGCGCAGATCGACCAGCATGAGGTGGCTTTGCGTGCCGCCGCTGACGATGCGCAGGCCGCGTTCGGTCAGCGTTTCGGCCACGGCTTGGGCGTTTGTCTTCACCTGCGCGGCATACTGTTTGAACTGCGGTGACAGCGCTTCTTTGAAAGCAATTGCCTTGGCGGCGATGATGTGCATCAGCGGCCCGCCTTGCAGACCGGGAAAGACGGCGCTGTTGATGGCTTTTTCGTGCGCGGCCTTCATCAAAATGAAGCCCGCGCGCGGGCCGCGCAGACTTTTGTGAGTGGTGCTGGTTACCACGTCGGCATACGGCACAGGGCTGGGATACTGGCCGCCAGCAATCAGGCCAGCGTAGTGCGCCATGTCCACCATGAAGACAGCGCCTACGTCCTTGGCCACCTGGGCAAAGCGCGCCCAATCGATTTCCAGGCTGTACGCGCTGGCGCCAGCGACAATCAGCTTCGGCTTGGTTTCGTGGGCCTTTTTCTCCATGGCGTCATAGTCGATGGCTTCTTGCGCGTTCAGGCCATAGCTCACCACGTTGAACCACTTGCCCGAAATGTTCAACGGCATGCCGTGCGTCAGATGGCCGCCCTCGGCCAGGCTCATGCCCATGATGGTGTCGCCTGGCTCCAGAAAGGCCAGAAACACCGCCTCGTTGGCACTGGCGCCGCAGTGCGGCTGTACGTTGGCGGCTTCGGCGCCAAACAGTTGCTTGACGCGATCAATCGCCAATTGCTCGACCACGTCCACGTGCTCGCAGCCGCCATAGTAGCGGCGGCCGGGGTAGCCCTCGGCGTATTTGTTGGTCAGTTGCGTGCCGGCGGCGGCCAGCACGGCGGGCGAGGCATAGTTTTCGCTAGCGATGAGCTCGATATGGTCTTCTTGTCGCTGGTGCTCGGCCTGGATCGCAGCCCAGACTTCGGCGTCGGTGCTGGCAATGGTATGGTTAGCGCGGTTGAACATGGCAGTCCTTCAGAAAATAGATTGGCTGCCCAGGCGAACGGCTGAACACCTGCGCTCTTTTTCGAGCACGGGCGGTGCGCTTCCCCGTGGTAGTCCACGTCAGCACCCCTCGTGTCACCCACACATAGCAAGCGCCTATCGACCAGTCGCGCACGCGGCTAGTTTAGCCGACTGAGACAGAGTTAGAGCACTGATGACGCTGGCTGCTGGCGCCGCCCTTACTTTTATTTGGACAATGCGACCAGCTTGGCCGGGCCATTGGCCGGCGTGTCGGCATTCAAGGCGGGTAGTACGCCGTCGACGATTGGCGTGCCGGTATCCACAGCAGGCACATCGACAGCAGCCGGCGCGCCGAAATCCACGGCGGGTGCGCTTTCGACAACAGGCATGCCGGGAATCGCAGCAGGCGCGCTGGCAATTGGCGTACTGGCTTCCGCCGCGGGCGCACTTTCAGCGACCGGCGTGTCGGCATCCGTAGCGGGCGCGCTCTCGGCAGTGGACGTTTCTTCAGCATCCACTACAGACGCGCTTTCAACGACCGACGTGTCGGCGCCTGGGGCGGGCGCGCTCTCGGCAACCGGCGTGTCGGCATCCGCGGCGGGCGCGCTCTCGGCCACTGGCGTGTCGGCATCCGCGGCGGGCGCACGGTTGGCCACTGGCGTGTCGGTATCCGCGGCGGGCGCACGGTTGGCCACCGGCGTGTCGGTATCCGCGGCGGACGCACGGTTGGCAAGCGGCTTGTTGGCGCTTGGAGTGGGCACGCCATTGGCGACCTGCGTGGAAGCGCTTCGAACTGGCGCGCGGCTGGCGGTCATCAGCTTGGGAGACATCTGGACGGAAGCGCCGCCGTTGCCGGTTGGCGTGCTGGCGCTCACCGCAGAAGCGTTGCCAGTAGTGGGTACCTGGCGGCCTTTGGCAACTTGAATCAGCCGCGCGTGTTCGGCCAGCACCTTGTCGACATAGCCGCCGTCGTTGGGCAGCTTGGCCGCGCCCACGTACCACTTAAGCCCAGCTTCGACCGAACCGGCACGGGCAATGTATTCCTGAAGCACTTTGACGCCCACGCGCAAATTGGTCTTGGGGTCGAAGGCGGCGTACTGGCCACCAAATGGCTTGTATTTCTCAGAATGAATGTGCGTCATAACCTGCATCAACCCTTGCGCACCAACTGAACTTTGCGCAAACGGGTTGAAACGGGATTCGACCGCCATCACCGCCAGCACCAGCGTCGGATCAATGCCATGGGATCGACCGGCTTCGTAGGCCTCGGCCACCAGAGCAGCCACCGGTTCCAGCCCGACACGGTATTTGCGAGCGATCCATGAAGCCACGTTGGCCTGGGCATGCGGCAGATCTCTGGGGTCGGCGGCGGTGGCGCGCTCAACTGCGGCAGGCTCCGGCACCAAGTCCGGCTCCGCCGTGGCGGACTGACGGGCCATGAGCCAAGTGCTCAGATGCTCTTCGCCGCGCTGACGCAGGTCGGGACGGACCAGCAACGCCGCTGTCACAAGTACCGCCGCCACACCCACCAATGCCAAGCTGTTGTGGGTGATTTCAAAGAAACCTTCCGCCACATCGCCAGCAAAAACCTTGCTGCCGCGTTGGGCGGCCGCAAGATATTTATACGCTGTCATAGCACACTCCTTAGTCCACAAGCGGCGCTTCACGGCGCGTCTGATGTCAATCCACGACCCCATGGCGGGTGCCATGACACCAGGCGTCTGGCCTTCGCTTCGTGCCCTTCCAATCAAGTTTGCTGAGATGTGCAACGAGTCAAGATTGAACCTTGACCTGAATCCGTGAGTTGCAGAGGAAAACGCATCACCTTGCGGGTGAGACCTTTCTTTCTTGAGGTCACGGATTCAGACTTGATTCATACCTGAATCCGCGAGCTCACAGGACCCCCCCCCTCAGCGAGTAAAACGTCAACACGCAAAGGGATTCACAGATCCAACGTCGTGGGCAACGATGGGATTATAAACCTATGAACCTGTTTACAGTCTTTGTTACAGTCTTTTCGAGGCCGCGCAGGTGTCTTTTCAGCGCTGGGATGCAAAGGCAAAGGCGCAAAGCGCAGTAAGCTTATGGCAATTTGTGAACGTTTGTAACGTCGCGAACCACCCGAAAAGGCACCTGCCCTTCGGGTTGGGCCGAAATCGGGCGATTTGGCGCGCCAACTCATCCCGAGGAGCGCCCCAACGCGACCCCGAAAAGACTATGAACAGGCTCCAAGGTCACGGATTCGGGTAGACTCTTTTTCGGCGTGATTGGCTGAAGGCGATGCTGTGAGCCTGTGTCCCATCCCGCAGTGCAAGTTCACAGCCCGGCATCGCTTTGAGGCGGCGATGGGTGCCTCTCGTGTTTTTGCCGCGTGCTAAACGGACTTGACCATGATGGACAACTTTTCCTCGAAGACGGGCTGCAAAAACACGGCCACGGTGGAATATGCGGCTTAGACTTTTCGTCGGCCTGGGCAACCCAGGGCCGCGGTACGAAGCCACGCGCCACAATGCCGGTTTTTGGTGGGTCGATGCGGTAGCCAACGCGCTGGGAGCGCAATGGATGGCCGAGCGCGGTTTTTATGGCTTGGTGGCTCGTGCGAGTGTGCGGGGACAGAGCGTTTGGCTGCTCAAGCCGCAGACTTTCATGAATCTGTCGGGGCAGTCGGTGGCGGCACTGGCGCACTTTTACAGGATCGCGCCAGAGGAAATTCTAGTGGCGCACGATGAATTGGATCTGCAAGCCGGCTTGGCAAAACTCAAACACGGCGGCGGCCACGCCGGTCACAACGGATTGCGCGATATTCACACGCGGTTGGGCAGCGCGGATTATTGGCGACTGCGCTTAGGAATCGGGCATCCGGGCCACAAATCAGAAGTGCTCGGCTGGGTGTTGCACCCACCGCCGCCGGACGAGCGCATTGCGCTGGAGCAAGCCATCGAGCGCAGCGTCAAAGCTTTTGACGATCTGGCGGCTGGAGAGATGGCGCGCGCTACTGTCGCCATCCACACCAGCAAGCCGCCGCGCCCAAAACCGCCGCGTCAGCCGCCGGCTGCCGCGCCGCAAACTTGACCCACTGCCTGCAAGCGCCGGTATTTGTGCCACAGCGTTTGCTGGTCCTCGGGGTGCCGCGGATCGACGGGAATGCACGCCACCGGGCAAACTTGCACACACTGCGGCTGATCGAAATGGCCAACGCATTCGGTACATTTGCCGGGGTCGATTCGATAGAACTCGTCGCCCATCGTTATGGCCTGGTTCGGACATTCAGGCTCGCAGACGTCGCAGTTGATGCACTCGGCAGTGATCATCAGCGCCATGAGGATGAAACTCCCGTGAAAAGGGGTAATTATCGGCGGCAAGGCTGCACGGCTTGCGTAAAATCGTCAGCGTGAGTTGCCTCAACGCCGACCTCCATTGCCATTCGGTTCACTCCGACGGCACGCTGACTCCCGCGGAGTTGGCCGCCCGCGCGCGCGCGGGCGGGGTCGATCTGTGGTCACTGACCGACCACGACGAAATCGGCGGTCAGGCCGATGCCATTGCCGCCGCCCGAACGCACGGTTTACGCTATCTGACCGGGGTAGAGATTTCCGTCACCTTCGCCGACACCACAGTGCATATCGTCGGCCTGGGATTCGACCCCGCCGACACGCGCTTGGGCCAAGGTTTGGCCGACACGCGCGACGGGCGCGGTCCGCGCGCGGTTGAAATGGGCCAGCAACTGGCCCAGGCCGGCATTCCGGGCGCTTACGAAGGGGCGTTGAAGTACGTCAGCAACCCGCGCTTGATTGCGCGGCCACACTTCGCGCGTTTTCTGGTTGAAGCCGGAGTCTGCCACGATGTTTCGGAGGTATTCCGCAAATACCTGACCGAAGGCAAACCCGGCTACGTGCCGCACCGCTGGGCGCGACTGGGCGACGCGGTGAAGTGGATTACCCAAAGCGGCGGTGTGGCGGTGATCGCGCATCCGGCGCGCTACAAATTGACCCCGACCGAAGAATACGCGCTGCTGAGCGAGTTCCGCCAGCACGGCGGCTTGGGCGTGGAGGTCATCTCCGGCACTCACTCTGGGCAAGATACGCGGCGTTGTGCCGAGATGGCGCGCGAGTTCGGTTTGCTGGCCTCGCGCGGCAGTGACTTCCACGGCCCCGCCGAAAGTCACGTCGACTTAGGCCAACTGCCGCCGCTGCCGGGCGACCTGACGCCGGTCTGGTCGCTGCTTGAGGCCAAGATACATTGAGACGACGGTTTGCGTTTGGCGTTTAGCACGCGAAGCGCCAACGTTGAGTCTGGACGCTGCGGTTGACCGCTTGTCATCTTCAGGAAAGTCGCATAAACGTTGACTTTTGCAGCTTCGATCACCCTTACCTCATGGGTGAGTGTGCTACGCGCCCGATCAGGCCGCCCTCGGGCGCGTTAAACCGCCGTTTCCAGGTTGAAAGAAGCTTCCTCGCTTAACATTTAGGGCAACGCTTCACCCAGTTCTCTGCGCAGCGGATGGAGCGTTGCCTTAACCCGGATATTTCACCGTGGCCCAGTATTTCAGCGTTCATCCCGATAACCCGCAGCCGCGGCTGCTTAGGCAGGCAGCGCAATTGCTGCGGCAAGGCGGTGTGCTGTCAGTGCCTACCGATTCCAGCCACGCGCTAGCCTGTCAGTTAAGCGACAAGGCCGCTGCCGACACGCTGCGTCGCATCCGTCAGGTGGACGACAAACACCACCTGACGCTGCTGTGCCGCGACTTGGGCGAGCTGGCCAGCTACGCCCACGTGGACAACGCCCAGTACCGGTTACTCAAACGCGGCACGCCGGGGCCGTTTACCTTCATTTTGGAGGCCAGCAAGGAAGTGCCGCGCCGCGTCAGTCACCCACAGCGCAAGACCATCGGCCTGCGCGTGCCCGATCACCGCGCGCTGCTGGCGCTGATCGGCGAGCACGGCGCGCCGCTGTTGGCAACGACGCTGATCCTGCCCGGCGAGACCGAGCCGCTGAACGACCCGCAAACCATCCGCGAGATGCTGGAGCGTCAAATCGCCGGGGTGATCGACGCCGGCGCCTGTCCGTCCGCGCCGTCCACTGTGATCGACTTGAGCGGCGATACGCCGCAGGTGCTACGGCGTGGGCTGGGCGATCCAATGGCGCTTGGCTTGGCTTGAAGTGAAACTGGGTCTGCGCCCCCGTGCGCTGTGCAACTTTTCCATCGTTTTATTCGGCGCGAAGGCGGGAATGGCAAAGGAAAGGCGGCGTCATCAGATAAGACTGCGTTTGTTTCATGCGTCGCGGGTGGCGCGCGAGCGTTACGGAAAACCGATATGGAACATGGCGCAATGAGACAATGCGTCCCGTGAATATCTCCGACATCATCCAAACCGTCGCCCTTTACGCCCTGCCGGTGCTGTTTGCCATTACCGCACACGAGGCGGCCCACGGCTACGTGGCGCGCCACTTCGGTGATAACACCGCCGCCATGCTGGGACGGGTGACGCTGAATCCGATCAAGCACATTGATCCGGTGGGCACCATTTTGATGCCGCTTGTTCTGTACGTGGTCACGGCGGGCGGCTTTGTGTTCGGCTACGCCAAGCCGGTGCCGGTGCGTTTTGGTCATCTGCGCAATCCCAAACGCGACATGATCTGGGTAGCGCTGGCCGGCCCGGCGTCCAACCTGGCGCAGGCGCTGCTGTGGGGCGTGCTACTGTCTCTGTTGGCTGGCGTCGGCGTGACCGAGCGGTTCTTCATCGAGATGTGTCGCGCGGGCATGTTGGTCAACGTGGTGATGTTCGTCTTCAACCTGTTTCCGCTGCCTCCGCTGGATGGCGGTCGCATCCTGGTCGGCCTGCTGCCGCCGCGCCCCGCCATCGTATTGAGTCGGCTTGAACCCTGGGGATTTTTCATCGTCATGGCGTTGGTGCTGACCGGCATCGTCAGCCGCCTGTGGATGCTGCCGCTGATGCGAGTCACCTTCGCCGTGCTGAACACGCTGTTGTTGCCGCTGCAAGCGCTGTTGGCCTGACCCCATTTTCCGCTTGCCCCATCACATGACCCTGCGCGTCCTCACAGGCATCACCACCACCGGCACGCCCCATCTTGGTAATTACGTCGGCTCGATCCGTGCCGCCGTGCGCGCCAGCCGCCAACCGGGTGTGCAGAGCTTTTACTTTTTGGCCGATTACCACGCCCTCATCAAGTGCGATGAACCGGCGCGCATTCAGCGCAGCACGCTGGAGATTGCCGCCAGTTGGCTGGCCGCAGGGCTGGAGCCGGCGCGGGTGACGTTTTACCGCCAGTCCGACATTCCCGAAATTCCCGAACTGACCTGGCTGCTGACTTGCGTTGCCGGCAAAGGGCTGCTCAACCGCGCGCACGCCTATAAGGCGATGCTGGACAAAAACGCCGCCGCCGGGCAAGACGCCGACAACGATGTGACTGCCGGTCTGTTCATGTACCCGGTGCTGATGGCGGCGGACATTCTTTTGTTCAGCGCCCATCAGGTGCCGGTCGGGCGCGACCAGATCCAGCATATCGAGATGGCGCGCGACATGGCGGCCAGCTTCAACCACCTCTACGGCGAGCGGCTGACGCTGCCCTCCGCGCTAATCGACGACAGCGTGGCCACCCTGCCCGGCCTGGACGGACGCAAGATGAGCAAGAGCTACGACAACACCATCGCCTTGTTCGCGCCCGCCGAGCAGTTGCGCCGGCAGATCATGAGCATCGTCACCGACTCGCGCGCGCCGGGCGAGCCCAAGGACACCGAAGGCTCGGCGCTGTACCAGATTCATCGCGCCTTCGCCGACGACGATGAGGCCGCCGCCTTGACCCGCGCTTTTGCCGACGGCATTGCCTGGGCCGACGCCAAGCAGCAATTGTTCGAGCGCATCGAGCGCGAAATCGGCCCTATGCGCGAACGCTACGCCGAGTTGATGGCCCATCCCGAGGAGGTCGAGCGCTTGCTGCAAGCCGGCGCGCAAAAAGCGCGCGCCATCGCCACCCCGTTCATGCGCGAGTTGCGCCACGCCGTCGGGCTGCGCCCCATGTCGGCCCCAAGCGTGGTGGCGACACCCAAGGCCGCCGCCAAATCAGCGCTGCCAACGTTCAAGCAATACCGCGAGGCAGACGGGCGCTTTTACTTCAAACTCACCGATGCAGCCGGCCGCACGCTGTTGCAAAGCCGCGCCTTCGACGCACCGCGCGAAGCCGGGCAAGCTGTCAAGCGTCTGCAAAACGAAGGGGCGGCGGCACTCAAGGAACTGGCGCCGCAACTCGATCTATCCGCCAGCCAGACTGAAGACCATATTGCCCAAGCGCTGGCGCTACTGATGCAAGCTGCCGCGCAATAGCAAATACCTGAATGCCGTGACTTCAAGAGGGAGAACCCTTCGCCCCGAGGGTTGCCGCGTGCATACATCTGTCTCCCACAGCCATTGCCGCGAAAGCGAAATCCACAGGGTACGCAGTAGTAAGTACCGCGCTGAGGATGTATACGGTAGACCGTGGGGATGAGGCGCTTTCACTTTTGAGAACGTGTTCACGATCTCGGCGTGAGGTGTGCGGCGATGCGGCATTGGGATGGGCTGCAAGGCGCAATCCGCAGCCAATGGCCCGTGTCATTGGCAAGGATTGCTTGCGCCGCAGCGC
>JAITMV010000080.1 GCA_031277295.1 Burkholderiaceae bacterium
GCCACCGGCGTGATGCCGCTGGACATGCCCGAATCGGTGCTGGTGCGCTTCAAGGGCCAGATGCAGCCGGGCGTGACCCTGCGCGATCTGGTCCACGCCATCCCGCTGTACGCCATCAAACAGGGGCTGCTCACGGTTGCCAAGCAGGGCAAGAAAAACATCTTCTCGGGCCGCATTCTTGAGATTGAAGGGCTGCCTGATCTGAAGGTGGAGCAAGCCTTCGAGCTATCCGACGCCTCCGCCGAGCGCAGCGCCGCCGGCTGCACCATCAAGCTGAACAAGGAGCCGGTAATCGAGTACCTCAACTCCAACGTCGTGCTGATGAAGAACATGATCGCCGACGGCTACCAGGACAAACGCGCGCTGGAGCGCCGCATCCAGGCCGTGCAAGCCTGGCTGGCCAAGCCGCAACTGCTGGAGGCCGACAAGGACGCCGAATACGCCGCCGTGATCGAAATCGACCTGGCCGGCATCACCGAACCCATCGTCTGCTGCCCCAACGACCCCGACGACGCCAAGTTTCTGTCCGAAGTCGCTGGTGCGAAGATCGACGAAGCCTTCATCGGCTCGTGCATGACCAACATCGGCCACTTCCGCGCCGCCGCCAAACTGCTGGGCGGTCAGCGCGACATCCCGGTCAAGCTGTGGATTGCCCCGCCCACCAAAATGGACCAAAGCGAACTGATGAAAGAAGGCCACTACGCCGCCTTCGGCTCAGCCGGCGCACGCACCGAAGTCCCCGGATGCAGCCTGTGCATGGGTAACCAGGCGCAGGTTCGCGAGGGCGCGACTGTCGTCTCCACCAGCACGCGCAACTTTCCCAACCGGCTGGGCAAAAACGCCAACGTGTACTTGGCCAGCGCCGAACTCGCCGCCATCGCCTCGCGCATCGGCAAACTGCCGACCAAAGACGAGTACCTGAAAGAAATGGGCATCATCGACAAGGACAAGGCCAGCGTCTATCGCTACATGAACTTCGACCAGATTGACGAATACGCTGAGGTGGCCAGGGGAGTGGCGGTTTGATCCCGTCCCATGTGCCGACGGAAGTTGACTTGTGGGCTGATGAGAGGAAAAAAAGGCCCCCACGCTCCCTCGCTTCGCGTAGTGCGCTGCCCCCCGAGGGGCCCACTTTTTGTCTTGGGGCGGCCCGGCGATAGGAAAAAAGGCCCCCACGCTCCCTCGCTTCGCGTAGTGCGCTGCCCCCCGAGGGGGCCACTTTTTGTCTTGGGGCGGCCCGGCGACAAAAAATGACGCAATGACTTCGCTGCGCTTGCAATGACGCGCCTGACGGCGCATGATTTGAAATGCGGCGGCATGTGACCGATGCGAGTCATTTCGTCATGCGCCGCCCAGAGCGCGGTCATTTTGTTATTGGGCCGGTTTCTGCCGCCAACGTTGCCGGCTCTACAACACCTCGCTGGCAAAATCCGCCCGCTTTCAATGCTCAGGCGGAAATCGGATTTGCGAGAAATGCCTGCCGGCTCGAATCGCCGCACTTTCAATTTCGACTGCCGATTCGATCAAGCTGCGCTGTTGAAGAAACAACAGAAAGGCGCGGGTCGAAACCTTGCGGCAGTTGTCCGGCAGTAGAAAGCTCGTTCGGGCGATCTTGTGATCCTCGAACAGAAAGACGCCGGTTCGCCCGGCGTCAAAACCGAGTTCGCTTATCGCTTCCTGTATCGCAAGCTCGCCGAGATTCGCTTTGCGGGCGGACGATTGCAGGTAACGCC
Source organism: Burkholderiaceae bacterium (assembly GCA_031277295.1). Taxonomy (GTDB): domain Bacteria; phylum Pseudomonadota; class Gammaproteobacteria; order Burkholderiales; family Burkholderiaceae_C; genus Ottowia. The sequence goes on from JAITMV010000080.1 coordinate 1,734, forward strand.
GGTGGATCGTGGTTTCGACCACCGGGATGGCCCGGTTGGCGGCCCATGCGGCGATGCGCGCGCTGGTCGGCGTCTCGTTGCGCGTCACCTCGTACAGCACCATGTCAACCAGCATGACCGGCCAGCCGGGCGCGCGCAGCAGGTCAAGCGCGTCGGCATAAGCCAGCGTGATCAGCGGTCCCGCGTCGGGATACAGGACGACGGTGGCGCCGTCAGCCATTGAGCGGCAGCGCGTTCAATTCGTCCACCATGCGGAGTGTTTGTGACGGCGACAGTCGGGGCATCGGCAGGCGCGCTTGGGCCATGAGCAGAAACAGGTCTTCGGCGCTGTCGATGCCAAGCGCGTTCATTGCCTGGCGCTCGTCGGTGCGGCCGAGCGAAAAGTCGAGCAGGGCGCGGAAGTTCTGGTTGCCGGCGGTTTCCGCCGCCTCGAATGTCTCGACCAGATAACGCAGTTCGGCATTGAACAGCGCATTCACGGAGGTGTCCGACTTGGCGGCAAGAATCTTGGCACGCTTCAGCAGGTTGCGGTCAACAGTGCTGGTGAAATTAACGGTCTCGGCCATGACGGACACCTCGGATATGAATCATGGGGGAGATTTTGTCACATATTTGTGTGTTACACATAATCATGTGCTATCGGAATGCGCCTTGTGGACTGGAATGATGAAATGACTTTGCTGTGCTTCAATGACGCCAGCCCCCATCCCAACCTTCCCCCGGCGGGGGAAGGCGAGAAGTCCTCCCCTTCGTTTGGGGAGAGTCGAAAGAGGGGGCGGCGGCGCATGACGCAGGAAAGTCATTTCGTCATGCGCGGTCCCGAAAAGACTGTGAACAGGTTCTTACAACACCTCGCTGGCAAAATCCGCCAGCCGTGAGCGCTCGCCGCGCGCCAAGGTGATGTGGCCGCCGTGCGGCCAGCCCTTGAAGCGGTCCACCGCAAAGGTCAGGCCGCTGGAGCCTTCGGTGAGGTAGGGGGTGTCGATCTGCGCCAGGTTGCCCATGCAGATGATTTTGCTGCCGGGGCCGGCGCGGGTAATCAGGGTTTTGATTTGTTTGGGCGTGAGGTTCTGCGCCTCGTCGATGACGATCCACTTGTTCATGAAGGTGCGCCCGCGCATGAAGTTCATGCTTTTGATTTTGATGCGGCTGCGCAGCAAATCGTTGGTTGCCGCACGACCCCATTCGCCAGCGCCGCTGGCGTCCACCTTGCCGAGCACTTCAAGATTGTCATCGAGCGCGCCCATCCAGGGGCCCATTTTTTCTTCTTCGGTGCCGGGCAGAAAGCCGATGTCCTCGCCCATGCTGACGGTGGCGCGGGTCATGACGATTTCGGTGTAGCGGCGCTCTTCCAGCACCTGCGTCAGGCCGGCGGCCAGTGCCAGCAGGGTTTTTCCGGTGCCGGCGGTGCCGGCCAGCGTGACCAAGTCGATGTCGGGGTCCATCAGCAGGTTGAGGGCAAAGTTCTGCTCGCGGTTGCGCGCGGTGATGCCCCAGACGGCGTTTTTCTGGTGGGTGTGGTCTTTCAGCGTTTTGAGCACCGCGGTCTGGCCGCGGATTTCGGTGACGCGGGCGTACAGGCTGGTCTCGCCCGGCGCCTCGAAATAGACGAACTGGTTGACGTGCAGACTGGCCACCGCCGGGCCGCCGATGCGATAGAAAGTGAGGCTGCCGTTTTGCCAGCTTTCGATGCTTTTGCTTTGGCGTGTCCAGAAGTCCAGCGGCAGTTGCAGCGCGCCGGAGTAAAGCAGGTCGCCGTCTTCGAGCGTCTTGTCGTTTTGGTAGTCTTCGGCGTGCAGGCCGAGGGCGCGCGCCTTGACGCGCATGTTGATGTCCTTGGACACCAGCACGACCTGGCGCGGGGCGTGCAACTTTTCCAGCGCGGCGACGACGCCGAGGATCTGGTTGTCAGCCTTGCCCGCGGGCAGGGCGGCGGGCATCTGGATTTGCAACGGCGTGGTCTGAAAGTACAGTTTGCCGCCAGCGGCGGCGTGACCGGTGGCGTCGAGCTTGAGACCGCGCGCCATGTCGGCGCCCTTGACGCCGGCCAGCGCGTCCAGCATACGGCTGGTCTGGCGGCCGTTGCGGGCGACTTCGGTCATGCCTTTTTTGTGGGCGTCCAGTTCTTCCAGCACGATCATGGGCAGGAAGATGTCGTGTTCCTCGAAGCGAAACAGCGCCGTTGGGTCGTGCAGCAGGACGTTGGTGTCGAGCACGAACAAGCGCGTGGGAGCAGCGCTTTTGGCGCGGCGTTTGGAAACAGAGGTCTTGGCGGGAGTGGCTTTGGGCGCCAGCGCGACGGGCGCGGCTGGCGGCGGTGTTTGCGGCGCGGGCGAATCGACAACCGGAGCCTTGGCGCGACGCGCGGCCAGGTCGATCACCTCGGAAGACAACTGCGCGCCGCGCTTGGCGGGCGGGGGAGGCAAGGGCATTTTGTGCGGTTGCGGTTTACCGCACTGAATGCAGCCCGCGGTGCGTGGTGAAGCCGAAAGAGCCGAAAGGTTGCGGAGCAAGCCATGCCGAGGCGTACCCAGCCAGTGGATGCCTCCCTTTTAGGCGACGCTGCTGAATAAGTCCCTGCGGATGAGCGCGCCTCGGTTTAGGATGGGCTGCAAGGCGCAAAGCGCAGCAATACCTGGCGGTATGGCGAGCATTTGCAACGCCGCAGACTGCCCAAAACGAGGATGTGATCGCCGCACGGGACTTGTTCAGCGTTGCCTTAAGGGGGGTGGCGTTGTGTAACGCAGTCCGCGAAGCCTGGGGGCACTTCATTTCAAGCGGCTTTCTTGAGCATTTTCACGGCTTTCAGCACGGCTTCCACATGGCCGGGTACTTTCAGTCCGCGCCATTCCTGCACCAGCAAGCCGTCGGCGCTGACCAAGAAGGTGCTGCGCTCGATGCCCTTGACCTTTTTGCCGTACATGATCTTGTTTTTGACCACGCCGAACATGTGGCACATTTTTTCTTCGGTGTCGGCAATCAGCTCAAACGGCAACTCCAGCCGAGCCTTGAAGTCCTCGTGCGACTTCATGTTGTCGCGGCTGACGCCGTATACCACCGCGCCGGCTTTGATGAAGTCCTTGTACTTGTCACGGAACTGCATTGCTTCGGTGGTGCAGCCCGGAGTGTTGTCCTTGGGGTAAAAATACAGAATGAGCGCCTGGCCGATATGGGAAGAGTTGGTGACTTTGACGCCGCTGGTGGCGTTGGCTTCGAATTCGGGCAGGGGTTTATTGATGACTACGGCCATAAACGCTTGGATCTCCAAATGTATTTTTGGTGAGGGTATGCGACGGCGACGACCGTTGGGCCGACAGCGGCAAGTGGGCGCGGCCTCGGTCAGCCGTGCATTTTAGCGCATTTGATGGTCGCCTCCGCGCCTCGCACCTTCGTCGCGGCATGGACGCGCGTGCTCTGGGCAAGCCGGCTATTGCCAAGCGCGGCGCCGTGCGTGTTGATCGACGCTCGCGCAGCGAACGTTGCCTGATTACCCGTGCATTACATCGTGTCTTTGCGACGCACGCTGGCGTTGGCACAATCGGCCTCTCATGCCGTCCATAGCGCCCGCCGCCATCAGCCACTACGAGAATTTTCCCGTGGCGTCCTGGCTGTGCCCGCCGCGATTGCGCGCGCCGATTGCGGCAATTTACCATTTTGCCCGCACCGCTGACGATTTGGCCGACGAAGGCAATGCTTGCGCCGATGAACGCTTGGCACAGTTGGCCGCTTTCCGGCGCGATTTGCACGCCGTGGCGGGCGCAAGCGCGCCGTCGACGCGTTGGCCACGGGTTTTTGCTCCATTGGCGGCGCAGATGCGCGTCTTTGCCCTGCCGGTGCAGCCGTTGGACGATTTGCTGTCCGCCTTTGTGCAGGACGTGATCAAAACGCGCGACGGCGCTGGATATGTCGATTTGTCGGAGTTGCTTGACTACTGCCGCCGCTCGGCCAACCCCATCGGGCGGTTGCTGCTGTGTCTATACGGCGTGCAAGATGAGCAGGCGCTGCGCCAAAGCGACGCAATTTGCACCGCGCTGCAATGCATCAATTTTTGGCAGGACCTGAGCGTTGACATTCCGCGCGGGCGCTACTACCTGCCGCTGGCCGAGTGCGCGGCGCACGGCGTTGCCATCAGCCGGCCAGCGCGGGACTTCGCCGCGCTTAGGGCCAGCGCGCAGACGGCAAGCCTGATCGCTGCGCTGGTTAGCCATGTCCGTCACACCATGCTGCAAGGCGCTCCGCTGGCGCTGCGCCTGCCGGGGCGCGCCGGCTGGGAGCTGCGCGCGGTGGTGCAGGGCGGCCTGCGCACGCTTGACAAGATTGCCGCTCTTGGCGCCGGTGTGCTGCAACGCCGTCCCGTGCTGGGCAAGGCCGATGCGCCGCGCGTGTTGTGGCGCATGTTATGGATGTGAAGCGTCTGCGGCATGACTCATGGGCCGATAATTCCAAGTTCATGGCTGAGCGCGTCATTCCCCTCGTTGATCACCGCACCGCCGCGTTGCCTGTTCCGCAAGCGCCCGCCACCTTGCCCTCGGGCGTGCTGCGGGATGCGCGCGGACGGCCGCTGCGGGATTTGCGCATCAGCGTTACCGACCGCTGCAATTTCCGCTGCGCTTACTGTATGCCCAAGGAGGTATTCGACAGCCGTCATGCCTGGCTGCCGCAAGCGGCGCTGCTCAACTTTGAGGAAATCACGCGGCTGGCGCGCCTGTTCGTGGCGCGCGGCGTTGGCAAGCTGCGCTTGACCGGCGGCGAGCCGCTGCTGCGCAAAGGTCTGGAGGCACTGATCGCGCAACTGGCCGCTTTGCGCACGCCCGCCGGCCGGCCATTGGACATCACCCTGACCACCAACGGTTCGCTGCTGGCCCGCAAGGCGCGGGCGCTGAAGGCTGCCGGGCTGGAGCGCGTTACCGTCAGCCTGGACGCGCTGGACGACGCGGTGTTCCGGCGCATGAATGACGCGGACTTTCCGGTCGCCGACGTGCTGGCCGGCATCGAGGCTGCGCAGGCCGCCGGGCTGACGCCGGTCAAGGTCAACATGGTGGTCAAGCGCGGCGTCAACGACGATCAGATCGTTGCCATGGCGCGGCGCTTTCGCGGCAGCGGCGTGACGCTGCGCTTCATCGAATACATGGACGTGGGCGCGACTAACGGCTGGCGCATGGACGAGGTGCTGCCTTCGGCCGAAGTGCTGCGCCGCCTGCAAGCCGAATATGCCCTGGTTGCGCTGCAAGCCAGCGCGCCCGGCGAAACCGCCGAGCGCTGGGGCTACGCCGCAGCCGATGGCCGGCACGACCCGGCGCTGGGTGAAGTTGGCTTCATCAGCAGCGTGACCCAGGCGTTCTGCGGCGACTGCAATCGCGCCCGCTTGTCGATGGATGGCAAGCTGTTTTTATGCCTGTTTGCCGGGCAGGGCTACGATTTGCGCGCGCTGCTGCGCGGCGGCGCGGATGACGAACGTATCGATGCGGCTTTGGTGGCCATTTGGCAGGGCCGAGCGGATCGTTACAGCGAACTGCGCGCCAGCCATTCATCTGACGCCGCGCGCGGGCGGCGGGTGGAGATGAGTTATATCGGAGGCTGAGAGGGTGTTCGGCGTGAATATCTCTTTCGGGGATGGTGCGTTGCGCGCCAGACGCTGAATTTCCATGTTTGCCGCCGAACGTCCCGCTGCGATCACCGCTTTGCTGCTGGCTGGCGGTCGGGGCGCGCGCATGGGTGGTGTGGACAAGGGGCTGCAACCGTTTCACGGCGCGCCGCTGGCGTGGCACGCGCTACAACGCCTGGCGAGGCAGACGCTGGCGCCGGCCGAAGTGCTGATCAACGCCAATCGTCATCTTGGCGACTACCGCGCTTTCGGCGTGCCGGTGCTACCCGACGGCCTGCCCGGTTTCGCTGGGCCGCTGGCCGGTTTTCTGACCGGGCTGGAGCACTGCCGCACACCGCTGTTGCTGACGCTGCCGTGCGACGTGCCGTTGTTTCCGCTGTCGCTGTGCGAGCGCATGGCGCGGGCGCTGTCCGCGGCGCACGCCGACATCGCGATGGCCGCCGCGCCCGAGCGCACTGGCCGCTTGCGCGCTCAGCCGGTGTTTTGCCTGTTGCGCGCTCACGTCGGGCTGAAGCAAAGCCTGGCTGCTTTCATGGCTGAAGGCGGTCGCAAAATTGACGCCTGGACAGCTCGCCATCCATTGACCATCGTCCCATTCAATCAACCCGGCGATGATCCGCTTGCATTTACCAACGCCAACACGCCAAATGAATTGCGGGCGCTGGAACAGGCCATGCCCGACACTCAAAGCTCAACGCCAAACGCATGAAAACCACCGTCCAGATCGCTGCCGAGTTGCAAGGCTACGACCCGCACGCGCTGCCCGCCGAGACAGTGAGCGCGTTTCTTGACCAGTTGGTCGAACCGCTCGCCAGCGCCGAAGGCGTCGGCTTGCTTGACGCCCTGGGCCGCGTGCTGTCCGAAGATGTGCTTTCGCCCATCAGTGTGCCGCCGCACGATAACTCGGCCATGGACGGTTTTGCCCTGCGCGGCGCTGATCTGGGGGCGGGCTGGCCGTTGCGCTTGCGGGTGGCCGGCACGGCGCTGGCCGGCGCCGCCTGGCGCGGCCGGCTCGCGCCGGGCGAGTGCGTCAAGATCATGACCGGCGCGCTCATGCCCGACGGACTGGACACCGTGGTGCCGCAAGAGTTGACCCAAACCGTTGGTGACACCGTGATCGTGCCTGCCGATGCGGTACGTCCCGGCGACAACTGCCGCAAGCTGGGCGAGGATTTGCGCGCCGGCCAACCCGCGCTGCGCCGGGGCCAGATCGTCACGCCCGCCGCGCTCGGCCTGTTGGCCAGCCTGGGCCTGGCCAGTGTGCCCGTGGTGCGGCGTTTGCGTGTGGCCTATTTTTCCACCGGCGACGAAATTCTGAGCCTGGGGCAACCGCCGCGTGAGGGCGCGGTGTATGACAGCAATCGCTACACCGTGTTCGGCTTGCTCACGCGGTTGGGCGTGGAGGTGATAGACCTCGGCGTCGTGCGCGACGATCCTGCCGCGCTGCAAACCGCTTTCGTCGCCGCCGCCGCGCAAGCCGACGCCATCATTACCAGCGGCGGCGTTGGCGTCGGAGAGGCTGACCACACCCGAGCCATGATGCACGAGTTGGGCGACATCGTTTTCTGGCGCATTGCCATGCGGCCTGGACGTCCGATGGCGGTTGGGCGCATCGCGCGGCCGTGCGGCGGTCGAGACGATGGCGGCCAGACAAGCCACGCCATCTTGTTCGGCTTGCCCGGCAACCCAGTGGCGGTGATGGTCACCTTTTTGGCTTTTGTGCGGCCAGCCCTGCTACGCATGATGGGTGCGCGCCCGCAGCTGCCCGTGCTGGTGTGCGCCATCAGCGAGGAGCACCTGCGCAAAAAGCCGGGCCGCACTGAATACCAGCGCGGCATTGTTACTCCACGGATCGATGGCCGGCTGACGGTACGCACCACCGGCAACCAAGGCTCCGGCGTACTGTCGTCCATGGTGCGTGCCAATGGCCTGATCGTGCTCGGCCACGAGCAGGGCAACGTCGCGCCGGGCGATGAGGTGCGGGTGATGATGTTCGAGGGTGTGATTTGACGTTTGGTGATGATGGGGTGCTCTACTTGGTCGGCCCTGCAAAATTCGTCCCGGCGCTCCATGCCGATGGCGCGCCGCCCGTGGCGCATGAAACCGGCGCGGCCTCACTCTCTCATCATTCTCGCGAAGGCGGGCATCCAAGGGGCGTATCCTTGGTAGCCGGCTCTTGAGTGAAGGCCCCTGGATGGCCGTTCCTCGAAGCTTCGCTTTAGCGAAACTTCGTTTTATCGAAGCTCCGCTTTCCCGCCTTCGCGCTGAATGACGAAAGGGGGGGGCGATGCGAGCTTGCAGCGCTCACCTCCCGGAGTGATATGGATCGGATCAAAACCTGAGAGTTTTTGCCACCCATGATGACCCTGAAACGCCAGCGCCCATGCGGGTTAGAGAGGTTTTGCAGGGCCGACTGTCAAACGTAGGGCGGGGTTCACCCCACCATTGCACCGCTTCACAAAACCGGAGAATGGCGGGGTGAACCCCGCCCTACGCTTGCTGGATTCCCTGTCATTCCCGCGAAGGCGGGAACTTCGCGGGAATGACGAAATAAAGGTTCATGTCGTTAACTGAACGGTATTGGGGTGAACCCCGCCCTACGCTTGCTTGATCTTGTTCAATCATGGTGTAGGTTTCAATCGTATTCAACGTGGTATATATCCTTCAGAAATAATTTCACCTGTTTTAGCGTTTATGACAAATAATGCCTTGGCGCCACGTTTACCTGCATTTGTCTCAATCTCGAAGCAAGTGACTATGCCTGATCAGTTTCAGCGGGTGAATACATTTAGTGGTTCAGCAAATCCCCAGTTTTTTTCAGCAGCATGTTTTCGTGCAATTTCGATGGCTTGATCTTGTTTAATCATAGTTCGGTCTAACCTACCTCGCCAATATTTTTATAATCCAAATGGTAATAATAAGAAAAATAAACAAAGCAGAGGTAATTTTAATCCATATTTTTTTTGCTGCAATAACGATAACAAACTGGGTTGCAATCATCAAAAACAAAAGTACTGTAAAGATCGCAATTCTATTTCCTGATGGGTCTGGGGGTACTTCTATTGACGGATCAATATCCGCCATCCAGGCGTATTTATTGGTCGAGGTTGTAACAAATACCATAAACCCTAAAAAATAGAATAAATGCGCTAAAATAAAGTATGACCCCTTCAGTAGTTTTATCATTTGATTACCCATTACCATAAAAGATCGCTGAAATGATGCCAAGAATCCACAATGAAGTTGCCATAAGAAAGGTTTTGCTTAATCTGCTCCAGCGACAACCTCATTCCTCTGTTATAACGCGCTCCAACGATTCGAATATCATCCATCGACAGGGGTTGCTCCAGTTTGTCATGGTCAATTAGCTGCTTCAAGTGGCGTGCCGCCAAATTTATCCCGGAGTTGTGATGTACTCATATCATCCGGATTCAATCCTAGTGTTCGCGCGGCAGTGCGAAGTTGAATGCTAACTGATCCGAAGGATGTTTTAGCGGGAGGATCGGTTATTGTCAATTTATCTATTATTGGCGGGCCACTCCAACCGAATGCTCTAACCTCAAAACCCAAACGATCAGAAAAATTTGGATCTCCTCCAACCTCAATCCAGCAAACGCCTGCCAGCAACTCAGGAGGGAACTGGTAAGTCATCGCCATCAACTTAATTTGAGTTTTGTTATGACGCACCCATGCATCTTTAAATTTCCGACCATACGATCTACCGCCTCCAAGATTATTTGGCAAGCCTTTCCATCTAAGAAAATTCACCAATCCCCATACAGGAGAATTATTTGATCCTTTGCATTCAAACATCGCCATTACTCCTAACCTAAAATATACCAATTTATCGAGTCGCACGGCAACTCAAAATAATTCCCGTCATGCAGGGCAATCACAACAAGCCCCGTCATCCGTAACGTGCTCGTCTCCATCGGAGCCGCAAGCGCCACGGACGGAAGTTGTCGTAGGCACTCAAGCCTCCTTGTTTTCCTTGATGTTCCATCCCACCTGCGTCTCCGCGCCCTTGCCGCCCTTGGCGGTTTGCTCCCAGTACTGCTGCTTAACTTTGGCAGACTGAAAGGCATACCGCACGGTCACTGAGTCTGACGTAAGGGCAGCCAAGTACTCTACTGAAGTGACCATCACTTCTTCCAACGTTACGCGGGTGTACTCGATCTGCGAGCCGCCGGCCTTGCAGACCGAGATTTCGACCTTATTCAGGTGCTTGCCGCTGATGCAGTACTTCATGACGGCTGGCGCCGCCTTGTCGATGAGCGCGACCACGCGCAAATCGCGAACGCTCGCCTTGCCCACGCCACCACCACCGCCGCTGACCATGCTTCCCGGTTGCGTCGCCGCCCATGAGAACGATTCAACCTAGAAACCGTAGTTGGACGCGCCTGAGCAGGTTGTCATCGGGTGGGCTGGCAAGGCGCGAGGACGCCGCAGGCTACTGCCTGCAAGGACGAGCAACGCCGCCAGCGCGCCCGAGGGCGGCCTGATCGGGTGCGTAGCGCGCTCACCTAAAAGGTGACGGTCATCGAAGCCACGAAAGCCAACATTCATGCGAGTTTCCTGAAGATAACAAGCGGTCAACTGCGGTTTCTAGGTTCAATGTCCGTCCAGTCCTTGTGATTGGCGTCCTTGGACTCTCCGCTAACGCCTTCAATGCGCATGAACATGTCTGTTGCCATATGGGATCTCCTTGTGTAGGTGTGCCTTTCACGGCACGGGGTTGACGTCGGCCTCGAAATCCGCAGCACTTGTCAGCAAGCGGTAGCTGACCTACTGTACCTTCATTTACACAGAGAATTTGCTGTTTTTTGTAAGCAATTGCTTCATTGTTGGCCCAGCAAAATTCGTCCCGGCGCTCCAGTAATGGCGCGCCGCCCGTGACACATGAAACCGGTGCCGCCTTACGCCCTCGTCATTCCCGCCTTCGCGCATAGGAGGGCGCTGCAAAAGGGGGCCGGCACAAGGCCTGCCCCTGCGATTTCCTGACAGAGGATTGGCGTAGGGATGGATCTTGTGGCCGCCCTGCTCCTTTTGCGGCAGCCTCAAAAGGGGGAGGGGGCAAATCTACACGGATTACCGTGACGCTGCGTCAGTTGGCGTCGTGGCCGCGGCAGCGGTGGTGATGGGGTCGGGCGCGAGGATGGCGGCTTTGTAGCGTGCTTTGAGCAGTTCGTAAAACTGGACGGCCTCGGCTATTGTCCACGCTTGTTCGTAGCGCTGGCGGTTTTGGGTTGCGGTGTCGGCGATTTGATCGGTTTTGGGCAATACCTTGTCGACGCGCGCTACGGCGTAGCCTTGCGCACCCAGATCGACGCCGACGAAGGCAGGCAGCTTGGCCGGGTCGGCGCGCAGCACGGCTTCGATCAGTTGCGGGGGCTGGCTCTGCGGCGCGTCGCGTGAAACGATGATTGCCGTGGGCAGGCTGGTGGCGGCGTTTGGCTGGGCGGTCCAGGTTTTGAGTTTGGCTTGGCCTTCTTCGCGCGCCAGCGCCGCGCCGCGTTCACCGATGAAGTCAGCGCGCACCTGATCGCGCACTTCATCCAACGGGCGGGCATGTGCGGCGGCGTACTGCACGATGCGGCCCGATACCAGTTGGTTGGCGCCGATTTCAACGGCGTCGGTGTTGCGCTTTTTCTCCAGCGAATCGGCGCTAAACAGGGTTTCGAGGAAGCGGGCGTCAGCCAGCACGCCAGAGGCGCCGGGCGCGGGTGTGCGTTGGACGTTGTCGGCGATTTGTATGGCGAGCTTGAGCTGTTCGGCGACAGGCTTTAGGCTGTCGGGTTGTTCGTAGGCGGTGTTTTTGAAGGTTTCGGCCAATTCGCCGAACTGCTTTTGCGCCTGCTGCGTGCGATATTGGTCTTCCAGCGTGGTGCGCACTTTGTCGAATGGCGGCACGGCGGCTGGCTTCAGGTCGGTCAGCCGCACGATGTGATAGCCGAAATCACTTTCCACCAAGTCGCTGATGTCGCCTGCCTTGGCCAACGCGTAGGCAGCTTTGAGGATGGCCGGCTCCATGCCTTTGTCGCCCTGCTGAAAGGCGCCGAGATCGCCGCCGCTGGCGGCGCTGGCGTCGTCTTGTGAGGATTTGCGCGCTACCTCGGCAAAGGTGTCGGGCGCTTGGCGCAACTGCGCCAGCAGTTCGGTCGCGGCGGTCTTGGCTTTTTCGCGCTCGGCGGTGGGTGCGTTTTTCGGTGCGTTGATGAGGATGTGGCTGATGCGGCGCTGCTCCGGGGCGCCCAGCGAGGCCGCGTTCTGATCGTAGTAGGTGCGCAATTCTTCTTCGCTGACCGTGATGCCTTTTTTCACGCTGTCGAGGTCGAGTCTGACGTATTCGATGCGGGCCGATTCGGGCGCCTGGTAGCGCGCCAGGTTGGCTTTGTAGAAAGCGTCGAGGTCGGCGTCGCTCGGGTTCAGTTTGGTGGCGTGGTCGGTGGGAGCGAAGCGTTGTACGCGTACCTCGCGGCGCTCAAGCATGGCGTTCATGGCGACGTCGGCTTGCACCGCGCTGACCAAGGTGGAGGCGGCCACGCCGCCTAGCACCTGATTGGCGGTCATGTCGGCGCGCACGCCGGCTTCGAAGCTCTCGGGTGTCAGGCCCTGGCTGGCCAGCAGGCGGCCGTATTGATCCATGTCGAGCGAACCATCGGCCCGGCGCAGGGCCGCGATGCTGGGGTCTTGCGCCAGCGCGTCGGCCAAACGCTGGTCGGACACCATCAGGCGTTCGTCGGCCGCCGCAGTGGCCAGTACGCGCTCGCGTACCAGGCGTTCCAGGGAGGCGTATTTGATTGCTGGCGAATCGAGCAAGCGCAAGTCCACGTTGGGATTGGCGTTGCGCATGCGCTCGACATCCTGCCGGTGCGCCTCGTCCCATTCGGCCTGCGTGATTTTGCGACCATCGACGCTTGCCACTGTGCCGGCGCCTTCGTTGAAGCGGGCGTAGCCTTCAATGCCGAACAGCACGAACGACGGGAATATCAGCAAGACCAGCACCGCCATGATGATCTTGGTGTGATGGCGGATGAAATCAAACATGGACGCGACTCTGTCTTGGAAATGAGCGAAAACGGAAAAGGCGAACCGGGGTTCGCCTTTGCTTGAACTGGTGGGCGCCGATGGTCTCGAACCGCTGACCTACGCCTTGTAAGGGAGAGTTATCGTTATAAGGATTAACAAGTTACAAGACTTACCCACTCAAAACAAGCTAGCGGTGCCGGGGTTCCACTTTTTATGCCCACCGCACCGGTGAAAAAATCATCCTAGAAACGGTAGTTGAACGCGCCCGAGGGCGGCCTGATCAGGTGCGTGGCGTTCTCACCTAAAAGGTGAAGATGATCGAAGGCCCGAAAGTCAACGTTCATGCGGAGTTCCTGAAGATAAAGCAAGCGGTCAACTGCCGTTTCCAGGATTATAGGCGGGGTGGCTGAGACCTCGGCGGGCGTCAGTTGTCCATAGCGTTCACGCGCTACCCGCGACGCATGAAATCGACGCGGCCTTACCCTTTTGTCATTCCCGCCTGTCCCTTCGTTCCATCGCCGCGAAGTTGCCGCCTTCGCGCCGAATGACGGGGAATCCACAGGGCGCTCATTCAAGAGCTGGCGCCGGGCCAAACGCCCCTGGATGGCCGTTCTTCGAAGCTTCACTTTCCCGCTTTCGCGAGAATGAGGGAGCATAGGTTGGCGCCCATGCGCCTGCGCGCTGAATGACGATGGGAAAAATGGGAAATCTAGGTTCAATTGTTTTTCCTGGCTTCGTTCGGGCAAGGGGATTGTTCCCCTCTCCCTCAAGAGGGGAGGGGAGGAAGACCGGCCCCGCGTGTGCGGGAGGAGGGCTGTTGAGACAACGGGCGAGGAGTCCGGTTTGGGCAGGCACGGGCGTCTGCTCTTACGGCATGTGTTTCATGTTCCACGGGCGTTTTTCCTCATCGTCTTCATCACGCCACCTGCTGCACGAGCAAGCCTTGTTCGATTAGCAGGAGCGCAAGGTTCGGGGTGGCGCCAGCGTTCCATACGTCGAAGCTCACGCCGCCGATGGTTTGGTCGGCGCCGCTGTCCGCAAAGCCGTCGGCTTGTACCAGTTGCACTACGTCGCCAGCATCGCCTTCGATGTTCAATTGCGGGTAGCCTTCGGCGGTGGTGAAGTCGGTGATGTCGAGTAAGTCTTCCAGGCTGAGCTTCAGCGTGTTGTCGCCGCTGCCGCTCAAGTCGATGCGTTCGATCCCAGTGACGGCGCCTTGATCCAGCAGGGTGAAGTCGAGGGTGAGGCCGGCACCGAGCAACGCCAGGGTGTCGAAGCCCTCGCCGCCGTGGACGGGGGTGTCGGTGTCGCTGATCTCGAAGCGGTCGTCGCCGACGGTGCCGCTAAGCGTTATGCTTGCGGGATTGACCGTGAGGTTGTTGAAGACAGTCTGGTTGCCGGCCAGGTCGGTGACGGTGATGGATACCGTAACGCTGCTGGCCGTACCGACGATCAGCATGTGGACGACGGCTTCGTAGTCCGCCGGACTGACGGCGCCGTCGAGTTGTAGGATGCTGCCGTCCCAACTGGCCTGGATACCGTGGTTGACGCTGGCCGCGGCCGTGTTGAACTCGGCGATGGTGTAGACGGTGCCCGTGGCGGCGTCGCGCAACGTTGGCTCGGATCCCAGGACAGCCCCAAAATTGACGTCCACGCTGACGAGATCGCTGGCATCGGCGAACCTGAGTTCGGCCACCTGGTTGATGGACACGCCAGCGTTGGTGAACTGATGCTGCACGATGTCGTATTCACCGCCCGCATTGGTCTGCCAGCTCAGCATGAAGCGGCCGTTAGGCAGCGCGGTGATGACTGGAGCCGCATTGTCGTGCGTCGGATCCTGAGTCAACGCCATTGGGGCGCCGATCAGCGCGCCGTTGGCCTGTGCCAACTGGACGTAGGCGACGTTGCTGTCCGACCAGGCCATGGCGATGTTGTTGTTGGACAACTGAATGATGCTGGTCGGGATCGCGGGTAGCGCGATTGGCGCGCCCGAGACGCCGCCGGCCGCGGTGTAGAGCTGGAGGTAGGGCGCGGCGCTGCTGAGGCCGTGGTCGGAGATGACGCCGAAGCCGCCATTTTGAAGCGCCACGAGGTCGTAGCCGGTATAGTACATGCCGACCGTGCTCACGTTGGTCACAATGCCGCCTGTGTTGTTGTGGATCGTGAACCTTAACGAGCGCGGGTCGGCGTCCAGCCTTTCGGTCACGACGAAGCCGCCGCCCGTCAACGCGACCATGCTGTTGAATTTAGCGCCCGCGGCGACCTGGGTGTCTGCCAGCACCAGGGTCCCGTTGGCCGCATAGACTTTGAGCATGGTCGCATTGCTGCCCGAGACACTGCTGTTCCAGGCGATGGCATAGTTGCCATTGGACAAGGCCACGACGTGCGGGATCGACTGATCTCCGGTGGTGGTGACCGTGTTGACCAGCGTTTCGGCGCCGAGCGGCGTGCCGTTCGCGGCAAAGCGCTGCATGTAGACGCCGAGGCCGGCGCCGTCCTGCGGCCCCGTGCCGCTGGTTTGCAGCGCCGACTGCCAGGTGATGACGAAGGAGCCGTCGGCGAGACCCGCCACCCAGGCCGTGGACTGGTCGGAGGCCGTGTAGGTGTTGACGCGCTGTTCGACGCCGAGCCGGTTGCCTAGAGCGTCGAAGCGCTGCATGTAGACGCCCAGACCCGGATTGGGGCCGGGGTCCTGGAAGGATGAGATCCAGATCGTGACGTAGCCACCGCCCGCGAGCTTGGCGGTGTGCGACAGGAGTTGGTCGCTCGGAAGCCAGGTGTTGACCGTCGCGTTTTCGATGCTTACTCCCGGCGCCATCGTGTCGACGGTGATGGCGTGGACCGCGCTGCGCTCGGAGGTGTTGCCGGCCTCGTCGGTGGCCGTGACGTTCAGGTTGTGCGGGCCGCCCTCGGCGAACGCCGCGGTCGTGAAGGTCCAACTGCCATCGCCAAGGGCCGTGGTTTCGCCGATGACGGTGATGCCGTCATGGATCGTGACGACGGCATTGCCTTCGGTCGAACCTGGGTCTCCCGTCAGGGTCTGGGTGGCGTCGTTGGTCACGCCGTCGCTGTTGGAGAGGCCGCTGTCCACGGCGGTGGTGAACACCGGCACGGTCGGCGCGGCGGTATCGACCAGGAAGTTGTGCGGCGCGGAGGGCGCCGTGCTCTCGATGCCCGCGACGCTGACCGCGGTGACGCTCAGGCTGTGCTGCCCGTCGGGCAGCGTGCCGGTGATGTTGAATGCCCAGTTGCCCGTGCTGTCGGCAATGGTGCTGCCCAGTAGGGTGGTGATGCCGCCAAAGGTGTCATGGATGTTGACCAGGCCGTTTTGGGGGGCGCCTGCCCCAGAGGCTACCGGCCGCGGATCGTTGGTGACGCCGCCGTTGGCGACGTCGCCGAATTTCCCCATTTCGTTGTCGAACAGGCTGGTGATCGTCGGGGCCGCGGGTGCGTTCCTGTCGGCTGTCAGCGTCCAGGCGCCCGAACGCGCGCCATCCACACCGCTGACCACATTGGCCGCCGAGAAGACCACGGTCTGGCCATTGGTGAGCGTGGGCGTGTAGGTCCAACTGCCATTGACGTCAGCCGTCACGGTCCCGAGGCTGGTGGCGCCGTTGAAGATGCGCACGGTGCCATTGGGGAAGGCGCCGGTGCCGTGCAGCGTGGGCGTGAGGTCGTCGGTTACCGAACCGTTGGTGAGGTTGCCTTGCACGGGGCCGTCGTTGTCGACGATGGACCAGATGATTGGAACGGCGACCGGCGAGGAGTTGACGCCCAGCGTGACGCCGAATGAGGGCACACTGGTGTTGCCGGTGGCGTCTACCGCGGTGACGGTGAAGTGGTGCTCGCCGTCCTTTAGAGTCGGCGTGGTGTAGCTCCACTGGCCGGTGCCGTTGACGATGACGTTGGTGGTCGGATTGAGGATCGTTGCGCCGTCGCGGATGACGATGCTGGTGCCAGGCTCGGCGGTGCCAGTCAGGGTGGCGGTGGCGTCGGGGACGGTCATGCCCATCGCATCCGGCGCGGACGCGGTGGAGATGGCGCTGATGACCGGGGTTGCCGGTGGGGTCCGGTCGACCGTGACCGTGTAGGGGGAGGTGCTTTCGCCGCTGTTGCCGCTGGCCGGGAAGAAGTAGGCTGCGGTGAAGGCATGGGGGCCGTCGATCAGGCGCAGCGGCACCAGAAGCGACCAGTCGCCAGCGCTATCGACTCGGGCCGTGCCGAGCAGCGAGCCGTTGTCATAGACGTTGACGCTGGTGTTGGCTGCGCCGCGGCCCGAGACGACTGGCCGTGCGTCGTTGGTGATGCCGCCATCGACGATGCTGCTGACCACTGCCGCGTGGTGGTCGGTGACCAGATCGATAGACGGGACATCCGAAGCAATGGTCACCGCGTAGGCGGCCGACGCAGTCCCTTGGCCGCCGGTCAGGTTGACCACGCGCGCCGTGTAGGAGTGCGCGCCCTCGGCGAAGCTCAGGTAGTGGGAAATCCAGCTCGCGCCGGTTACCATGGCTGTGTCGATTCGCGACGTGACGCCGCCGACGGTGTCATAGATGTAGACCGCCTGGCCGGTGCTCAAGGGCGCGGAGAGGGTGCCCGAGAGTTCGAGGCTCAGGTCGTCGGTGGTGCCGCCGTTGCCAACCGTGCCGGGGTTGGCGCCATCGTGGGAGGTGGCCGCGGTAATGGTCACGGCCTGCGTGGGCGTGACCAGGGCGATGGCGGCGCCTGGCACGGTCACCTCGAGGCCGGTCACGGGGGCGGCGGCCGGGTTGCCGGCGAGATCGGTGATCCTCAGTTCCACAGTGGTTTGGGTGGCGCTGAGCGTCAGCATATGCAGGACGGTGTCGTAGACATCGGCGTTGGCGCTGCCGGTGAGGATCAGCTTGTCGTTCGCCGCATCCCAGGTGGTCGCGATGCCGTAGGTGTCCTGGATGGTGGCGTAAGCGACCAGATTGCCGCCGACGCGGAACTCCGGCGCGGCCGTCGTCCCGGTCGCGAATTGCAACTCCGCCTGGCCAATCGTCTGATTCGATGTCAGATGCATGTTGGAGAGCGGGTTTGCCGGTGTTACCGTCCCATCCGCCGCCACATTGAAGATGGACTGCATGATGCCCTGGCCCGAGCCGTCCCCGCCCGCGTCTTCCCAGGCCACGACCAGGCGGCCGTCTGACAGCGTCGTGATCGCGGGGACCGACTGATCGCCCACGATCGTCGTGTTGATCGGGATCTCGCCTTGCGCGGTCGGGACGCCCGTTGCGCTGAACACGCGCATGAACGTGCCGGTGCCCGAACCGTCCTGATATTCCGAAGTCCAGACTACCGCGAAGCCGCCATTGGCCAGCGCCGTGAGCTTCGTTCCCGAGGAAGGCCATTCGGCCGCAACTCCGAGGTTGAAATACTGGTTGCCAGCAGTCGTCATGTTGATCGCGGTCTCACCGCTGAGCGCGGCACCATTGGCGCTGAATCGCCGGAAATAGAGGCCCGTGCCGTCACTATCCGGCCCCTGCCAGGCGATCACATAGGTACCATCAGGAAGCGCCACGGCCTGCGCAACGGCCTGAGTGCCCGCCACAGTGGCGTTGATGGTGAAGGTGGCGGTTTGCGGCGTGCCACTGGAGTTATAGATCTGGCCCAGCAGGTTGTAGCCCGTGGAGCTGGATTCGAACATCCAGGGCACGAGGAAGTTGCCATTGGCCGCGACAGCTATCGTGCCGGGATGGGTATTGTTTGTGGTCGAGTCGGCGAGCAGCGTGTCGTTCAGCACGACATTACCCGTCGGGCTGTAGATCTTGATGTAGGTCGAATACTGGCTGTCGCCACGTCCGTCGCCCCAGGAGACGACGAAATTGCCGTTGGGCAACGCCGCAACGGTCGGTTCGGCCTGGTAGGTGCTGGTGACGCTGCTGACGAGCGTGTCGTCCCTTACCAGGGCGCCGGTGGGCGAATATATCCGCAAATAGACGCCCGAGAAATTCGCGTCGTCAGCCACGTAGGTCTGGGCGATATTCCCATTGCTCAAAACGGTGATCATGGGCGTGCCGCCTCCCCACGTCATTGGCCTCATATAGCTGACCGGATCACCGATGCGGTTGCCGGCGTTGTCGTAGCGCTGGAAGCTCGAACCGAGATTGCTGTCGTGCCACGACACGACATACCCGCCGCCAGGCACACGGGCGAGGGTTGCGTAGGTCTGATCGCCTACCGTCACCGGATTGGCGATGAACTCCGGCGACACGTTGGCGGTCGGCGCGACTGTGTCGATAGTCACGCTGACGACGGTTGAGGGCAGCGATAGATCGCCGACGGTGTCGAGTTGCGTCGCGGTCAAGGAGTGAACGCCGTCGGTCAGTGCGAACTGGGGCGGCACCTCGAAGGACCAGGTTCCGTTGCTCTGGACCGTTGCCTCGCCAATCTTGGTCGGGCCATCGTAGATGCTGACGATGGCGCCGGCCACGCCGGTGCCGTTGATCACCGGGACGGCGGTATTGGTGATGAGGTCACTGCCAGAGCCAACGACGTTCGGCGGACCGTTGTCCGGCGTGATGGAGGTGATGGTCGGCGTCACAATGGCCGTGAGGACGTTTACCACGTAGGGCGCGGACGGATCGCCTGAAACGCCCGCGGCGCTCAAGGTGGCCACCGTGAAGGAATGGCTGCCATCGGTGAGCGTGTCCGCAGTGAAGGCCCAGTTGCCGCCGCTGCCCGCCGTGGCCGTACCGATGGCGACTCCGTCGTCGAAGATCTGCACGACGCTGTTCGGGGCGGCGGCTCCAGTCAGGGTGGGCGTCGGATCGTTGGTCCCGCCGCCCGAAGGCACGTTGGCCGGTGCGCCCGCGTTGCCAATCGGCGCCACGTCGTCGGAGACGCTGGTGATGGTGGGCGTACTTACCGGCTTGACGGTATCAATCGTGAAGCCGCGCACGTTGGACGGCGGAGTTTCGTTGCCGGACGTATCGACGCTGACCACATGGATTGCATAGGTGCGAGCGTCGCCAAGGTCGGCCGTTGGCTTCCAGACCCAGTTGCCCTTGGCGTCGGCCGTGGTCGTGCCCAGGAGCGTGGCGCCGTCGTAGACCCGGATCGGTCGGCCGGGCTCGCCGCCGCCACCCGAGATCGTCGGCCGCCTGTCGTCTATGGCGGCGCCTTGCGCAACACTGCCCTGCGTCAGGCCGACGTCGTCATGCACCGCGATGATGGCGAGGTTGTTGGTGGGGGTGGCGTCGAGCAGGAAGCTCGTGGTGTCGCTCGCCGGGTTGCTGGCGGCGTCTTTCACTTCGGCCAGTACGGTGACGGTGCCGTCGTTGAGGGTCTGAATGTCTACGCCGATGAGGGCGCCGGTGGTGGGCAGCGTCCAGGTGTTGTTGCTGACGGTGGCGGTGGCGGTGACCGGGGCGCCGCCACCCGTGCTGGTGAAGGTTAGCGTCACCACCTGGCCGTTTTCGACGTTCGTGGTGGTGCCGCTGATGACCAGGTTGTTGTCTTCGGCGTCATTGACGATGTTGTCGGCGCCGCCAATCGGTTCGTTGATCGAGATCGTTGGCAGATTCCCAGCGTCGGAGGCAAGCCTGAACGTCGCCGTGTCGCTTGCCGGGTTGTGGGAGATGTCCTCCACGGTGGCCGTCAGCGTGATGGCGCCATCGACCAGCGAGGAGATATCCACGCCGATCACGGGGCCGGTC
>JAITMV010000082.1 GCA_031277295.1 Burkholderiaceae bacterium
GCGGGTGCGCTTGCAGACCTTGCAGTATCTCCTCGTCGCTGATCTGGTCGATTTCCATGGCGGGCTCCTTGCTTCGGCGGTAAGGTCTCTATTAGGACACATCAGTTTCAATCGCACCCTACCGCGCAAGGTGCGATTGAAAGTGATGTGTTTACCAAACGTGGCTGGCCGGTATTTCTCCCTCCCCCTTTGGAGGAGGGCAGGGGTAGGGGTAGTGCGTGGGCAGTGCGCGGCACGAGCATTGATTGCTGCTCAAAGCCCCCATCCCCGCCTTCCCCCAATGGGGGAAAGAGTCAGTCCAAGCGCAAAACACCTGCCGCGCGGCAAGCCACGGCCTCGCCCTCCTGTCCTGAGAACGTGTTCACGATCCCCGAGCGGGCGTGCGGGCGCGGGCTTAGGACGCTCTGCGGCGCAAGCAATCCTTGCCAATGACACGGGCCATTGGCGGCGGATTGCGCCTTGCAGCCCATCCCAATCCGCATCCCGCACACCTCACGCCGAGATCGTGAACACGTTCCGAGAAAGCCGATTGCCGACAGCGCCAAAAAACCATGCCGACATGAGCGGGCCAGGTTGCAATAGAATTTAGAAGCTGTTGAACGCTGAAAAGACTTAGGCTTTTCGCAACAGCGCAGCCCCCTTTCACGAGAGCAATCCTCATGAGCGAAGCCGCCAAGCCCAGGCCCGAATTCCGCAATCTCAACCTGCTTACCGACATACGCACCTACCAGATGCCGCTGGCCGGCTGGGTGTCGATCCTGCACCGCATCAGCGGCGCGCTGATATTCGTGCTGCTGCCGCTCATCATCTGGCTGTTCGATAAATCGGTGTCATCGGAGGCCTCATTCAGTCAGTTCAGCGCCGCATTCAGCGACGGCCTGTGGATTTTTCCGGGCTGGATCATCAAACTGGTGGTACTGGTGCTGATATGGGGCTACCTGCATCACTTCTGTGCCGGCCTACGCTATCTGTACATGGACGCCACGCACATGACCAGCAAGGAGTTCGGGAGAAGCTCCTCCATCACGGTGCTGACGGTCAGTCTGCTACTGACGGTCATTTGCGGCGCCAAATTGTTCGGCCTTTGATCCCGCGCCAGGTAAAAACACTAGGAGGATTTTTCATGTCTCTCGACTCCGTCAATTACGGCTCCAAGCGCACGGTAAGCGGTGCGCACTATGGTGTGCGCGACTGGCTGGCACAGCGTCTGTCGGGCGCGTTGATGGCGGCCTTCACGCTGATCGTGCTGGCACAGATGATTTTCAGCAACGGCCCGATGGACTACGGCAAATGGGCCGGCATCTTCGCCGCGCAGTGGATGAAGGCGCTCACCTTCGCGGTGATCGTGGCCTTGATCTGGCACGCCTGGGTCGGTATGCGCGACATCTGGATGGACTACGTGCGGCCGCTGGCTCCACGGCTGGCATTGCAGTTTCTGACCATCGTCTGGCTCGTCGGCTGCGGCGGCTGGGCGGTGCAAGTGCTGTGGCGCCTTTGAGTTTTGACCAGGGCGCACAAGCATCCCAAGAACCCAGAAACCAAACACGATCATGAGCTACACCAAGGATAAAGTCGTCACCCGCAGGTTCGACGTCGTCATCGTCGGCGCTGGCGGCTCCGGCATGAGAGCGTCGCTACAACTGGCGCGCGCGGGCCTGAACGTTGCCGTGCTATCCAAAGTATTTCCCACCCGTTCGCACACCGTGGCCGCCCAAGGCGGCGTTGGCGCCTCGCTGGGCAACATGAGCGAGGACAACTGGCACTACCACTTCTACGACACCATCAAGGGATCCGACTGGCTGGGCGATCAGGATGCGATTGAGTTCATGTGCCGGCAAGCACCCAAGGTGGTGTATGAACTGGAACATTTCGGCATGCCGTTCGACCGCAACCCGGACGGTACCATCTACCAGCGCCCGTTCGGCGGCCACACCGTCAACTATGGCGAAAAGCCGGTGCAGCGCGCCTGCGCCGCCGCCGACCGCACCGGCCACGCCATGCTGCACACGCTATACCAGCAGAACGTGGCGGCGCGCACCACGTTCTTCGTCGAATGGATGGCGCTGGATCTGATCCGCGATGCCGACGGCGACGTGGTGGGAGTCACCGCAATCGAGATGGAAACAGGCGACCTGTACGTGCTGCACGCCAAGACCGTGATGCTGGCCACCGGCGGCGCGGGACGGATTTTTGCCGCCAGCACCAACGCCTACATCAACACCGGCGACGGCCTGGGCATGGCCGCGCGCGCGGGCATCCCGCTGCAAGACATGGAGTTCTGGCAGTTCCACCCGACCGGCGTGGCCGGCGCCGGCGTACTGCTGACCGAAGGCTGCCGGGGTGAAGGCGCGATTTTGCGCAACGCCAACGGCGAGCGCTTCATGGAGCGTTACGCACCCGTACTCAAGGACTTGGCGCCGCGCGACTTCGTCTCGCGCTCGATGGATCAGGAAATCAAGGAAGGGCGCGGCTGCGGCCCCAACAAGGACTACATCCTGCTGGACTTGACGCACCTTGGCGCAGAAACCATCCACAAGCTCCTACCCTCGGTGTACGAAATCGGCGTCAACTTCGCCAACGTCGACGTCTCCAGAGAAGCGATTCCGGTAGTACCCACCATTCACTACCAAATGGGCGGCATTCCGACCAATATGAATGGCCAAGTCTGCATGCCGCGCGGCGATGACTACAACGTTGCGGTACCGGGCCTGTACGCGGTAGGCGAGTGCTCTTGCGTCAGCGTACATGGCGCCAATCGGCTGGGCACCAATTCGCTGCTCGATCTGCTGGTGTTCGGCAAATCCGCCGGTGACCACATCATCGCCAGCTACTCCTCCGGGCCGCACAAACCGCTGCCGGCGGACGCCGCCGAGCGATCACTGGAGCGCCTGAACCGTCTGCACAACGCCAGCGACGGCGAATACGCGCAAAGCATTGCAAACGACATCCGCCTCACCATGCAAAACCATGCCGGCGTGTTTCGCACCCAGGCCAGCATGGACGAGGGCGCGGCCAAAGTCGCCGCCTTGCGCGAGCGCGTCAAAGCCCTGGGCCTGAAAGATCATTCGCGCGTATTCAACATGGCCCGCCAGGAGGCGCTGGAAGTCGAAAACCTGATTGAAGTGGCGCAGGCCACCATAGTCTCGGCCGCGGCGCGCAAGGAATGCCGCGGCGCACACACGGTGCTCGACTACGAACACCCTGAAGACCACCCCACCGCTCCGAATGGCCGTAACGACGCTGAGTGGATGAAACACACGCTGTGGTACGCGCAGACCAACCAACTCAGCTACAAGCCGGTGCGCACCCAACCGCTGACAGTCGACAGCATCCCGCCAAAAGTCCGCACTTTCTGATCCTGCCCGCGCCGGTTCCAAGGAAATCACGATGCAAAAACGCACCTTCAACATCTACCGCTACGACCCGGACAAGGACGCCAAGCCGTACATGCAGACGGTCGAAATCGAGTTGGACGGCCATGAGCGCATGCTGCTGGACGCACTCATCAAACTCAAGGCCCAGGACCCGAGCCTGTCGTTTCGCCGCTCCTGCCGCGAAGGCGTGTGCGGCTCCGACGCCATGAACATCAACGGCAAAAACGGCCTGGCCTGCCTGACCAACCTGCGCACGCTGAAAGACCCGGTCGTGCTCAAGCCCCTGCCCGGCCTGCCGGTCATCCGCGATCTGATCGTGGACATGACGCTTTTTTTCAATCAGTATCACTCCATCGAACCCTACCTCGTCAACCACACTCCTGCACTCGAAAAAGAGCGCCTGCAATCGCCCGAGGAGCGCGAAGAGTTGAACGGTCTGTATGAGTGCATCCTGTGCGCCAGTTGCTCCACCAGTTGCCCCAGCTTCTGGTGGAACCCCGACAAATTCGTCGGCCCCGCCGGCCTGCTGCAAGCCTACCGCTTCATCGCCGACAGCCGCGACCAGGCCACCAGCCAGCGGCTGGACAATCTGGAAGACCCCTACCGCCTGTTTCGCTGCCACACCATCATGAACTGCGTGAACGTGTGCCCCAAGGGTCTGAATCCTACCCGTGCCATCAGCAAAATCAAAGAATTGATGGTGCGCCGCACGGTATGAACCCCCACCCCCAGGCTTCGCTTGCTCCACGGCCCATCGGCTCATCCGAAAGCGACGTGGCGCGCACGGAGTCCCCCGCATGATGACCGCGGCAGCCGGCCCGCTCGACGCGCGCGCGCTTGACAAGCTCAAGTGGCGCTGCCGCCGCGGTATGCTGGAAAATGACCTGCTCATCGAGCGCTTTTTCCAACGTCATGAATCCTCCCTCACCGAACGCCACGCCGCCGCGCTTGCCGAGTTAATGGATCTATCCGACAACGACCTGCTTGAGCTGCTGCTGCGCCGCAAGGAACCCGAGGGCAAAATCAACACCCCCGAGGTGTGCGAAATACTCGGCATGCTGCGGCCCCCGCCGCACGTCCATTCGCCTTTGGTACCCTCGCCTTCCAACCTCTGAGAAAAACCCTGCCATGAAACTCTCCACCAACAAAGCTACCCTCTCGTTTTCCAACGGCAGCCCGGCCATTGAACTGCCGGTCTATCAGGGATCAATCGGCCCGGACGTCATCGACATCCGCAAGCTGTACAACCAGACCGGCATGTTCACCTACGACCCCGGCTTCATGTCCACCGCGTCGTGCCAGTCCACCATCACCTACATCGACGGCGACAAGGGCGAACTGCTGTACCGCGGCTACCCCATCGAGC
>JAITMV010000083.1 GCA_031277295.1 Burkholderiaceae bacterium
TTCGCGGTGATGTACGCGCTGGGTTATTCGCTCAACAACATCACGCTGATGGCGCTGACGGTGGCCACCGGCTTCGTGGTGGACGACGCCATCGTGGTGCTGGAAAACATCGCCCGCCATATCGAGGCCGGCGTGCCGCGCCATCGGGCCGCGCTGGACGGCGCGCGCGAGGTTGGCTTCACGGTGCTGTCGATCAGCGTGTCGCTGGTCGCGGTGTTCATCCCGCTGCTGTTCATGGGCGGTCAGGCCGGGCAGATGTTCCGCCAGTTCGCCATGACGTTATCCAGCGCGGTGATGATTTCGCTGGTGATCTCGCTGACCACCACGCCCATGCTGTGCGCGCTGTTGCTGCCGGATGCCGCGCGCCGCCCGGCTGACCACCCGGTGCGCCGCAGCGCCATGGGGCGGCTGCGCGCCGGGTTGGCGGCGCTGGCCGCTGGCGGTCAGCAGCGGCTTTCTTCCGTGTATGCGCGCGCGCTCGACCACGCGCTGGCCGCGCCTTGGGCCGTGGTGATGGTGCTGCTGGCGGTGGTGGCGCTCAACGGCTATTTGTTCGTCAACATCACCAAGGGCTTTTTCCCGGAGCAGGATGCCGGTATCCTGATGGGCGGCCTGCGCGCCGATCAGAGCATTTCATCGGCGGCGATGGGCAACAAGCTGCAACAGGCGGTGGACATCATCCGCGCCGATGCGTCGATGGAAAACGTGGTCGCGTTCTCGGGCGGCCCGCGCGCTGGCGGCGGTTTTTTGTCGGCCACCCTCAAGCCCGCCCGCGAGCGGCCGCCCGGCGAAGGCTCGCGCGACGTCATCAACCGGCTGCGGCCGCAGTTGATGAAGATTCCGGGGCTGATGGTGTTCCTCTCGCCGATGCAGGAGTTGCGCGCTGGCGGGCGCAGTTCCAACTCCACCTACCAATACACGCTCAAGGCCGACAACGAGACCGACCTGCGCCTGTGGGCGGCGAAGCTGGCCGAGCGCCTGAAGCTCGACGAACGCCTGGCCGACGTCGATACCGACGTTGCCGACAACGGCGTCGAAACCTACGTCGAGGCCGACCGCGACAAGGCCGCCTCGCTCGGCGTCACGCCCAGGGCGATGGACGCCGCGCTCTACAACGCCTTTGGCCAGCGCCAGGTCGCCACCATGTACACCGACCTGAACCAGTATTCGGTGGTGATGGAATGGGCGCGCGACTACTCGCGCTCGCCGGTTGCGCTGTCGGACGTGTACGTGCCCGCCGACCCGTTCAGCCAGGGCGGCACGGCCAATACCGGCGCCACCTCGGCCAACCCGGCGCTGCGCAACGCCTCCACCGGCAGCGCCGTGTCGGCGGCGGCCAGCACCATGGTGCCGCTGCCGGCCTTCGCCACGTTCGGCGAACGCGCGGTGCCCACCACGGTGTCGCACGACGGCGGCGAGTTGTCGTCCACCGTGTCGTTCAACCTGGCCGACGGCGTTTCGCTGGAGCAGGGCCGCCAGGCGGTGCTGGAGGCGATGGACGCGCTGGCCATGCCCAACAACCTGCACGGCGTGTTTTCGGGCCTGGCCGCCATCGCGCAGCAGACGCAGGCCGAACAGGTCTTTTTGGTGCTGGCCGCCATCGTGGTGATCTATATCGTGCTCGGCATCCTGTACGAAAGCCTGATCCACCCCATCACCGTGCTGACCACGCTGCCCAGCGCCGGTTTTGGCGCGGTGCTGGCGCTGCTGCTGTTTCGCATGGAGTTTTCCATCATGGCGCTGATCGGGCTGTTTCTGCTGATCGGCATCGTCAAGAAAAACGGCATCCTGATCATTGACTTCGCGCTCGACGCCGAGCGCGCGCGCGGCCTGTCGGCAGTGCAGGCGGTGCGCGAGGCGTGTTTGCTGCGCTTTCGTCCCATCATCATGACCACGCTGGCCGCCGGGCTGGGCGCGCTGCCGCTGGCCATCGGCTTTGGCGAAGGCTCGGAGCTGCGCGTGCCGCTGGGCATCACCATCATCGGCGGCCTGATCGTCAGCCAGTTGCTGACCTTGCTGACCACGCCCGCGGTTTACGTGCTGCTCGACAAACTGCGCCGCCGCCATGATGACGAGACGCATCTGGCGCGCAATGTCGGCGCTGTTCCGGCTTAGGTTGATGGCCGAAATATCAGCCCTTGGCGACCAGCGGGAAAGCCGATGGCTTGCGAATCGACTCGACCGAGAGATCGACATCCAGCTCGGGCCAGTACAGGTGGTCTTTGGACGGACGCTCCACGCAAGACACCTGGCCCACGGTGGCATCGCGAAACCACGGGAACTGCTCATACGTCAGCAGCAACTCCTCATCCTCCAGCAGCAACCAGAGTCCGTTGGGCGAGATATGCGTGACCTCAACTGCCAAAGTGGCGATTCCAGGCATTTTGAATTACTCCCAGGTGCTTGTCGACGAGCGCATGGGCCTCTCGAAGCCGGTGCTCCGACAGACCAACGGATGTTGCCAGCGCCACGGTGGGCGTCAGCCAGAACTTGGCCTCTCCATCGGGGTGAGCCACGTGGACATGAATGCGTGGCTCCTCGCGGGAGAAAAAGAACAGGCGGAAAGAACCTTCTATCAGGACAGTCGGTGCCCTGAGTTCATTTTGCCTGAGCGCTGAGGTTTCCCCCCGCCCGCCATTCCAACCCAAAGCGCAAACGTCCTAATATCCGTTTTGCAATGCAGCCCTGCCCTTGCTCCCTTGCATCCATGCGCCACCGATGAGGCACCCTGCCATGACGCACCCAAAGATTTCCCTGTTCGCAGCCGCCCTGCTGGCTGGCTGCTCCTCCCTCGCCCCCGGCGGCGCCAATCCGCCCGCGCCGGCCGCGCCGGTCAGCGTGACTTGGAGCAGCCCCACTGGCGAGGTTGAATGGGTCAGCGCCGACGCGCGCCGCGCCTGGCAGGCCGGCCAGTGGTGGACGCTGTTCGACGACGCAACGCTGAACGAACTCATGCCGCGCGTGGAAGTCGGCAACCAGAACCTGGCGCAAATGGTCGCCAATGTCGCGCAGGCGCAGGCCATGCTGCGGCAGGCCGAGG
>JAITMV010000095.1 GCA_031277295.1 Burkholderiaceae bacterium
GCGGGTGCGCTTGCAGACCTTGCAGTATCTCCTCGTCGCTGATCTGGTCGATTTCCATGGCGGGCTCCTTGCTTCGGCGGTAAGGTCTCTATTAGGACACATCAGTTTCAATCGCACCCCGCCGCTGGGGTGCGATTCAAAGTGATGTATACGACCGCCGGTAAACAATAATATGGGCGCGAATGCATGCCTCGCGAGAAGGTGCGCCGCAATGTCACTTCATCATAAAACAGGAATATTCATGTCATTATTTAGTCATTCCATCGCTTTTAGACTTACCCACGGAACAGTGTCCGGGCTAGGCGCGCTAGCGCTGGCGGCGGCTTTGGCCGGCTGCAACACCGATGGCGCCGGCTCGGGCCTGTCGAGCACGCTCGGCGGTCTTGGCGGTTCGTCGGGCAGTTCGTCGACCGAGAACAAAGTCGGCGCCGTCGCCGATATGTTCAAGGCTGTGAGCGTGTCTGACGACGAAGTCAAGAGCATGTCGCTGCAAATGCGTGAAGCCGAGGACAAAAAGTACACCGCCAAGGCCGGCGGCAAGTACGCCAAGCGGTTGGCGCGGTTGACGCGCAAGCACGTCAACGAAGACGGATTGACGCTGAACTTCAAGGTCTATGCCGCTAAAAGCATCAACGCCAACGCCACCCCGGATGGTTCAATCCGCGTTTACACCGGCTTGATGGACATGATGACCGACCAGGAACTGCTGGGCGTGATCGGCCACGAGATTGGCCACGTCAAGCTCGGTCATGCGATGAGCAGTGTGCGCACAGCCTATCTGGCCTCGGCCGGTCGCAAGGCGGCGGCCAGCTCCAGTGGCGCCGGCGGCGTTTTGGCGGCATCGGAGTTGGGGGCGCTCACCGAGGCGGTGGTCAAGAGCCAGTTCTCGCAAAGCCAGGAAACGGCATCAGACGACTACGGTCTGGCCTTCATGAAAAAACACGGTTACGACGCCAGCGCCATGGAGTCGGCTTTTCGCAAGCTGGCGTCTTTGGGCGGCAAGAGCGGCGGCGCGCTGGAGTCCATCCTTTCTACTCACCCGGACCCCGGCAAGCGTGCCGACCGCATACACGAAATGATTGGCGAGTAGCCCTGGGGAGTGATGCGAGACAGGGGGGGGGGTGGTTTTGCTCCTTCCTCCCGCAGGGGGAGGCAGGGATGGGGACCAGCGACGCTCAAACATGTGTCGCGCGCGTGCTTGAAGGCCGCCGCCCCCACCCTTGTCCTCCCCAAAATGGGGGGGCTTTAACCTAGAAACCGTAGTTGGACGCGCCCGAGCTGAGTCGTCATCGGGTGGGCTGGCAAGACGCGACCAAGGCCGCGCACTCGTGTGCGTGGGCGAGGAGCTTTCGCCGCCAGCGCGCCAGCAGCCCCAAGTTTGGCGGCCTGATCATCGGGTGCGTAGCGCGCTCACCCAAGAGGTTAAGGGGAGCTAAGGCCCGAAAGTCAACATCCATACGGCTCTCCTGAAGATGACAAGCGGCGGGCTGCGGTTTCTAGGTTTAAGGCAACCCAAATTGAGGCACGTCGCCTAAAATCCGTTCATGGCCGATGCCGCACAACTCATCAATCTGACAAACCACTTCCTCATCGCCATGCCTGGGATGCAGGACGACATGTTTGCCCGCAGCGTCGTCTATGTGTGCGAGCATGGCGAGCATGGGGCGCTGGGGCTGATCATCAACAAGCCGGGCGAGATCAGTCTGGCCGACTTGTTCCAGCGGGTCGATTTGCCGCTGCAACGCAAGGAATTGGGAGAGCAGCCGGTGTTCCACGGCGGGCCGTTGCAGACCGAGCGCGGCTTTGTGCTGCACGATCCAGTGGTGGTCGAGGGGTTGGAGTCGGATCAAACGATTTACGCCTCGACCCTGACGGTGCCCGGCGGGCTGGAAATGACGACGTCCAAGGACGTGCTGGAAGCGCTGTCTTCGGGCGGCGGACCGCGCCGCGTGCTGGTAACGCTGGGCTACTCGTCCTGGGGCGGGGGGCAGATCGAATCAGAGATCGCGCGCAACAGTTGGTTGACGGTGAACGCCGATGCCAACCTGGTGTTCGACGCGCCCGTGGCCAAGCGTTATGACCTGGCGTTAAGCCTGCTGGGTCTGCAATCGTGGACGATTGCGCCGGGGGCGGGACACGCATGAGCGCCAGGGCGTCCGTACACGACGTTCCGGCCCGTTTCGGCAGTTTTCTTGCTTTTGACTTTGGCTCAAAGCGTACCGGCGTCGCGGTGGGCAACCGGCTGACGCGCCGCGCCGCGCCGCAAGGCGCGATCCGTGCCGAGGGCGATGCGCGCTGGGCGCCGCTGGCCGCGCGCATCGCCGAATGGCAGCCTGACGCGCTGGTGGTAGGCGTGCCGTTTCACCCCGATGGCGCGGCGCACGACAATACCCGCCGCGCGCAGCGCTTCGCGCGCCAGTTGCGCGCCCGTTTTCAATTGCCGGTGTACGAGGTGGACGAGCGCTACAGCACCACCGAGGCGCGCGCCAGCGGCGCGAGTGATGCCGATGTGGATGCCAAGGCCGCCACGATCATTTTGGAGCAGTTTTTGAGGGGCTTGCCATGAGTTCATTGGCTTTGGACGCGGAGGCGTTGTATGCCGAACTGCTGCGTGGCGTGCGTCCGCTGCTGACGCCGGACACGCGACTGGTTGGCGTCGTCTCGGGCGGGCAATGGCTGGCCCAGCGGTTACAAGGCGATCTCAAACTACCCGGACAAGCCGGGGCCATTTCGTCGGCCATGCACCGCGACGATTACGCCAAGCGTGGCCTGTCGGCCAGCGGCCAGACCGCGCTGCCGTTCGACATCGACGGCGCCGACATCCTGCTGCTCGACGACGTGCTGTACACCGGCCGCACCGTGCGCGCGGTGGTCAACGAGTTGTTCGACTACGGCCGTCCAGCGCGTGTGCGGCTGGCGGTGCTGGTTGATCGCGGCGGACGCCAGTTGCCGGTAGCAGCCGAATACGCCGCCGCTCGCGTGGCGCTGCCGGCGGCGCAGTCGCTGCGATTGGCGCGCGAGGCGGACGGACGGTTCAGCTTCGGCATCGATCCTGGGAGGTGACGCATCGTGTTGGCCCGACCCAACCCGCAACTCAACGGCAATGGCGAGCTGATCCACTTGCTGTCCACCGAGGGATTGCCGCGCGAGATTCTGACGCACATTCTGGACACGGCGGCGCAATTCGTCAGCGTCAGCGACCGTGAGGTCAAGAAAGTACCGCTGCTGCGCGGCAAGAGCGTGTTCAACCTGTTTTTCGAAAACTCCACGCGCACCCGCACCACCTTCGACATTGCCGCCACCCGGCTGTCGGCGGACGTGTACACGCTGGACATCGCGCGCTCGTCCACCGCCAAGGGCGAATCGCTGCTGGACACGGTGGCCAACCTGAGCGCGATGGCCGCCGACATCTTCGTCGTGCGCCACGGCGAAAGCGGCGCGCCCTACCTGCTGGCGCGGCACGTCGCGCCGCACGTGCACGTGGTCAACGCCGGCGACGGCCGCCACGCGCACCCGACGCAGGGGTTGCTGGACATGTACACCATCCGCCACTACAAGAAAGACTTTTCCAACCTGGTGGTGGCCATCGTCGGCGACGTGCTGCATTCGCGCGTGGCGCGCTCTGACATTCACGCGCTCGTCACGCTGGGCGCCGCCGAGGTGCGCGTGGTCGGCCCGCGCACGCTGGCGCCAAGCGACATGGCGCCGATGGGCGTGCGCGTGTGCCATACGCTGCAAGAGGGCGTCCGCGACGCCGACGTCATCATCATGCTGCGGCTGCAAAACGAACGCATGAGCGGCGCGCTGCTGCCATCAAGCCAAGAATTCTTCGAGAGCTTCGGCCTCACGCCCGAAAAGCTGCGCTGGGCCAGGCCCGACGCCATCGTCATGCACCCCGGCCCGATCAACCGCGGGGTGGAAATCGACTCGCAAGTGGTCGATGGCCGCCAAAGCGTGATCCTGCCGCAGGTGACCTTCGGCATCGCGGTACGCATGGCGGTGCTCAGCATCGTCGCCGGTAACGAGGCTTGACATGAAAATCCTCATCGAACAAGGCCGCGTGATCGACCCCGCCAGCGGGCGCGATGAAGTGGCCGACGTCGCCATCGCCGCCGGCCGCGTGCTCGGCATCGGCAAGCTGCCGGCCGATTTTGCGCCCAGCCGCCGGATTGACGCGCGCGGCTGCTGGGTGTTGCCGGGCCTGGTGGATCTGGCCGCACGCCTGCGCGAGCCGGGGCACGAACACGCCCACATGCTGGACTCCGAAATGGCCGCCGCCGTCGCCGGCGGCGTCACCAGCTTAGTCTGCCCGCCCGATACCGACCCGGTGCTGGACGAACCTGGACTGGTCGAAATGCTCAAAACCCGCGCCGAGCGGCTGCACCAGGCGCGCGTGTTTCCTCAAGGCGCACTCACGCGCGGCTTGAAAGGCGAGGTACTGACCGAAATGGGCCAGCTCACCGCCGCCGGCTGCGTCGCCTTCGGCCAGGCCGACGTGCCGCTGGTCAACACCCTGGTTTTGCTGCGCGCGCTGCAATACGCCAGCACCTTCGGCTACGCCGTCTGGCTGCGCCCACAGGATGCGTGGCTGGGCGCGGGTGTCGCCGCCAGCGGCCCGCAGGCCATGCGCATGGGCCTGTCTGGCGTGCCGGTGACGGCCGAGACCATCGCCTTGCACACGCTGTTTGAATTGCTGCGCACGTTTGGCGCGGGCGCGGGCGCGCGCCTGCATATCTGCCGCCTGTCCAGCGCCGCTGGCGTCGAGTTGTTGCGCCAGGCCAAGGCCCAGGGTCTGAACGTGACCGCCGACATCAGCATCAACTCCTTGCACTTGACCGACCACGACATCGGCTACTACGACAGCAGCGCACGCTTGACGCCGCCGCTGCGCCAGGCGCGCGACCGCCGCGCGCTGGCCGACGCGCTGGCCGACGGCACGATTGACGCCCTGGTATCCGATCACACCCCAGTCGAGGCCGATGCCAAACAATTGCCCTTCGCCGAAGCCGAACCCGGCGCAACCGGCCTGGAATTGCTGTTGCCATTGGCCTTGAAATGGGGCCACTCGGAAGGCGGCCCCGGCCTGATGCGCGCTTTGCACGTTGTCACCGCGGCTGCGGCGCGCGTACTCGGCGGCGCGCTGGGTACCTTGCAAGCCAGTTGCGGACAGTTGGTCGAAGGCGGCGCGGCCGATCTGTGCATATTCGACCCCGCCGCACGCTGGCAAGTCACGCCCGCGGCGCTGCGCAGCCAAGGCAAGCACACTCCCTTCACCGGTCAGGAACTGACAGGCCGCGTGCGCTGTACCCTGGTCGGCGGGCATCTGGCGCACGGCGGTTAAGCGCTTGCCGCATTCAGCGCCGCGCTCTCAGATCTTCCGCGGCGTGCCTTCGAAAATCCGTTTTCCCAAAACAGTCCGGCGGTTTTGGGAAAATCGACTTTTAAACATTCTCCATAGGAAACCCACCGATGACCGCCCCCCTCACCCCTGGGATGCTCAAGGAACTGAACGTTCCCGACTACGTGCGTCACGCTCGCCTGATTACCTGGGTCGGCCAGATGGCCGCGCTGTGCAAGCCGGACCAGATTCATTGGTGCGACGGCAGCCAGGCCGAATACGACCGCCTGTGCCAGCAACTGGTCGATGCGGGCACGTTTAAAAAGCTCAACCCAGCCAAGCGTCCGGGTTCGTTTCTGGCCCGCTCGGACCCGTCCGATGTGGCGCGGGTGGAAGACCGCACCTTCATTTGC
The DNA here is from genome assembly GCA_031277295.1 of Burkholderiaceae bacterium. Taxonomy (GTDB): domain Bacteria; phylum Pseudomonadota; class Gammaproteobacteria; order Burkholderiales; family Burkholderiaceae_C; genus Ottowia. The sequence goes on from JAITMV010000095.1 coordinate 5,752, forward strand.
TGTGAGCGGCAAGAAAACGCCGGACCGACCAACAACTGGACGCCACCAGGGGAAATGCGCGCCAAGCTGACACCGCTGTTCGACGGCTGTATGCGCGGGCGCACCATGTACGTGATTGCCTTCAGCATGGGCCCGCTGGGCAGCCCCATCGCGCACATCGGCGTTGAGTTATCCGACAGCGCCTACGTCGCCGTCAACATGAGGCTGATGACGCGCATGGGCCAAGGCGCCATTGAGGTACTGGGCGAAGACGGAGAGTTCGTGCCTTGCGTACATACCGTCGGCGCGCCCTTGCAGCCGGGCGAAAAAGACCAGACCGCCTGGCCTTGCAACCCGAAGGTGAAATACATCGTTCACTATCCCGAAACACGCGAAATCTGGAGCTACGGCTCCGGCTACGGCGGCAACGCGCTGCTGGGCAAGAAGTGTTTTGCGCTGCGCATCGCCTCCAAGATGGGGCAAGACCAGGGCTGGCTGGCCGAGCACATGCTGATTTTGGGCGTGACCTCGCCGCAAGGCGAAAAACGCCACATCGCCGCGGCTTTTCCGAGCGCCTGCGGCAAAACCAACTTTTCCATGCTGGTGCCCCCGGCGGGCTTCGAGGGCTGGAAGGTCACCACCATCGGCGACGACATCGCCTGGATCAAGCCCGGCGCCGATGGCCGCCTGTACGCCATCAACCCCGAGGCGGGCTACTTCGGCGTTGCCCCCGGCACCAACATGGAGACCAACCCAAACTGCATGGCCAGCCTGCACCGGGACGTGATCTTCACCAACGTCGCGCTCACCGACGACGGCGACGTGTGGTGGGAAGGCATGGAAAAAGACTCGGGCGACCAACTGCCCGCGCACCTGATCGACTGGCAAGGCCAAGACTGGACGCCCGAAGACGGCAAGGCGGGACGCAAGGCGGCGCACCCGAACGCGCGCTTCACGGTGGCCGCCACCAATAACCCCGCGCTCGATCCGGCCTGGGACGACCCGGCGGGCGTGCCTATCGACGCCTTCATCTTCGGTGGCCGGCGTTCAAGCACCGTGCCCTTGGTCACCGAGGCACGCAACTGGACCGAAGGCGTCTACATGGCCGCCACCATGGGCAGCGAAACCACCGCCGCCGCCTTTGGCGCACAAGGCGTGGTACGGCGCGACCCCTTCGCCATGCTGCCGTTTTGCGGCTACAACATGGCCGACTACTTTGGCCACTGGCTGAAGCTGGGCGAGCAGTTGTCGGCGCGCGGCGCGCAACTGCCCAAGATATATTGCGTCAATTGGTTCCGCAAGAACGCTGGCGGCAAATTCGTCTGGCCCGGCTACGGCGAGAACATGCGCGTGCTCAAATGGATCATCGACCGCGTCGAAGACCGCGCCAAGGGCCGGCAAACCCTGTTCGGCATCGCTCCCGAATACGGCGAAATCAACTGGATCGGCCTGCCCTTCAGCCCCGAGCAGTTTGCCAGCGTCACCCACATCAGCAAAGGCGATTGGCTGCACGAGTTCCAGTTGCATGACGAGTTGTTCGATCGGTTGGCGCAGGGTCTGCCGCGGGCGCTGCTCGATACCAAGGCGGCCATGCACGCGCGCTTGCAGGCGCAGGCGGATTGATGAGACACATACGTGACGCCATCATGATCCTGTCCTCCCTTACCTGACACGCCGATCATCCTGGAAACAACCAGTTGAACGCGTCCGAGGGCGGCTCAGGGGACGGCATGAGGCGTCGCCCTAGGACGATTTACAAACCTTTGCGCGTCCATTAGGTTCAGACATTGTTACTCGCCGCTTAAGCATTACCATGCGTTTCATATCGCCGCCAAACAGGCGATATACGCCCACCTGAATCCGTGAGTTGAAGAGGAAAAACACATCGCCTTGCGGGTGGGATCTTTCCTTCTTGAGGTCACGGATTCAGATACCCACTTTAAGACGCAAAAGAGGTGCTTCATGACCGACCGATCTCGACGAAACCTGCTGGCCGCCATTGCCTTGGGCGCTTTGGGCGTTCTAGGCGCGGCAAAGCCAGCGCAGGCGCAACACGGACACGATGGGCGCCACAGACGCCACCGCCCGCCGCCGCCGCGATACCGGCGGCCCGTGCCCGTGCATCGTCACGCGCACTTTCACCGTAACCGCCGGCCAGTCATCGTGCGGCGTGCGTATCACCGCCGGCATATGCCGCGCCGGTACCTGGGCCACAGCTATCGCGTCAACAACTGGGGCTATTACAGCCTACCGGCGCCGCGTCCAGGCATGTTCTGGGTGCGGTACGGCAACGATTTCGTCTTGGTCAGCCCAGGCGGCGTGGCGTTCCAGATTTGGAGCTATTGAGCCGGCCTTGCAAAACTTCCTGTTTTGGGACAGTTGCCAAGGTCACAACACCCGATGCTCCAGCGCGGGCAATTGTCGGCGGCGCTCGGCTACGGCGGCGGCGCTCAGGTCGGCCATCACCACGCCTGCGCCTTCGGCGCGTTCGGCCAATATCTGGCCCCAGGAGTCGATGACCATCGACTGGCCCCAGGTGCGGCGGCCGTTTTCATGTCTGCCGCCTTGGGCGGCGGCGATGACGGTCGACAGGTTCTCAATCGCGCGGGCGCGCAGCAGCACTTCCCAGTGCGCCTGGCCGGTAAGGTGGGTGAAGGCGCTGGGCATCAGCAGCAGGTCGGCTCCTTGCGTGGCGTAAGCACGGTACAGCTCGGCAAAGCGCAGGTCGTAGCACACGCTCATGCCCACACGCCAGCGATGGCCATCGCGCGAAGGTAGATCGAACCATACGGGGCGCCGGCCGGGGACGAGCACGGCGGCTTCATCGTAGACGCGGCTGCCGTCGTTGAACTTGAACAGGTGGATTTTGTCGTACACCGCCACGCGCTCGCCCGTGGGAGCGAAGGCCAGCGAGGCGTTGCGGCAACGGTCAGGCTCGGGGGTGTCTTGCGCCAGCGGTATCGTGCCACCGACGATCCACAACGCCAGTTCGCGCGCGGCGGCGGCCAGCCAGTCCTGGATCGGACCGCGGCCAAGCGGCTCTTGCAGCGCCAGTTTGTCCGTGTCGTCGTGGCCCATGAGGCAGAAGTATTCGGGCAGAACGGCAAGCTCGGCGCCGGCCTGGGCGGCCTCGGCAAGCAAGGCGCGAGCGGTGTGCAGGTTCGGCTCGACTTGCGTGCCGGAGACCATTTGGATGGCGGCGACTTTCATGGATGCGTCTCTTGTGAGGGTAAGGCCGGATCGGTGGCGGACGGACGGGCGGCCTCGGCGGGCCGCTCGACGCGGGTGACTTGCGGATCGTCCCAGTGGCCATTGATGTGAAATTCACGCGTGGTCGCCTTGGCCAGCGGACGCTTGAGCACCGCTTGTGCGATAAATGCGCCGATGCCAACCGCCGGATTGATGACCGCGGCGACCAAGGCGGCGGTGCTGGCGTCGATCTCGGGGATGACGACTACGCGCAGGTCTTGCGTTTCGCGGTCGAGGTCGGCGTTGCCTTCCATCAGCACGGCGGCGTTGACGCCTTTCATTTGCAAGTTATTGGTGCTGGCCACGCCATGCTGCACGGCAATGTCGCCGCGCACGAAGTCAAACGCAAAGCCGCTCGAAAATACGTCGCGAAAGTCCAGCGTCAACCGCCGCGGCAATGCCTGCAAACTGAGCACGCCCAGCAGCTTGGTGATGCCAGGCTCGGCCTTGAGGAACTGGCCCGCGCCCACGTCGAGGTGCAACTGCCCGCCCATGCTGGGATAGTGGGGCGAAAACGGCGTGCCGTTCCAGCCGATGTTGCCTTGTAACTGGCCTTTGCCGCGCGCCAGCGCGCCGGGCATGCCCAGCCGCGCCAGCAGCGCGCCGGCGTCTTGTACGTCGAGCGTGAAGTCCAGCGCCGTGCGGCGCGCCGCGTCGCGCGCCGAGGCGGCCCATAAGCCGCTGGCGGCGAAGTCGGCCTCAGGCATGTGCAGCGCCAAGCGGGTCAGTTGCCATTGCGGCGCGCCATTGGCCGCGTCGCTGCGGTTGACGGCGCTGACCTCCAGCCGGCCCAGTTTTTTGCCGCGCAACTCGAACTCGTCGGCCACGATGTCCAGCGCCGGCAGGTGCGAAGCCGGTTTGCCGGGCGGCTCGGCCGGCGCCGACTCATCAAGCGCGCCGGCCGGGATGCTTAGCCGCGCCAGCCGCGCATGGACTTGGCCGTGGCTGTTTTGTTCGCCTTCGCGGTATTCGATGTGCCCGCTCAGTTCTTGCGCCTGGACGTCGGCGCGCCAGAGCGCGCCTTTGCGTGTTCCGTCAGCCGCCACGTCGTGCAGTACGCGCGCGCCCGCCCGCAGTTCGTCTACGCGTAGTGACCAGGTGGTGGGCAGATACCCGCTGTCGGTCAGCGTCTGTTCGTCCGACAAGCGATTGGCCAGATCGAACCAGGCGTCGACCGGCAGGCCGGGCAGTTGCAGCCGGGCCGACACGCCTGCCTCCGGCAGCGCCAAATCCTTTGTCGCCAGCGGCCCGATGCCAAGCGCGCCGCGCAGCACGCGCTTGGGCGTGGCGGTGGCGTCCAGTTGGTATTCCAGCGCCAACGACTCGGCGAGCGTCAGGCGCAGGCGCTCGCCTCCGGTCGCGTCTTTTCGGCCCAACTCCAGGCGCAGCGGCCAGGCGGCGTCGGCGGGCTTGGCCAGCGGCGCCGGCAGATCGAACGCCATGCCGCGCAAATCGCTGCTTACCGTGATTTCGGGGGGGCCGGCGTGCCAGTCGATTCGGGCCTCGTAAGCGGCGCTGCCGCTGGCTTGGCGGGCAATGGCCGGTAGCGGCGCCCACGAGATCATTTCGCGCAGCCCCTCGGCGCTGGCGGTGCCGCTGGCGCGCAGCAGTACCGGCGCGGCCGTGCCCTCGGGTTGCATACCGCCGCTGACGCGGGCCTGGCCGCCCAGTAATCGAGCATGCACGTCATGAACCGTGAAGCCGGTGTCGGAAAAACTCACCGCCCCTTGCGCTTGTGTCATTTGCGGCGTATCGGGCGTGATGCGCAAGCCGTTGCCTTGCAAAGTGACCTGGCCGCTGACCTGGGCTTCGCGGATGCGCGCCACGGGCAGATCGAGCGCGAGTTTAAGCGCCGCTTGGCCATCGGCGTCGGCATGATCGAGCGCGTGCCGCGTAAGCTGTGCCACCGGCGACTGCCGCACGATGCCAAGCGCCGCCGCCAGCGGGCCGTGGCCATCGGCATCGACCACCACGCGGGTGTGACCCAAGTCGGCGATGCCGGCCTGAATGCGCGTGAACTGCCAGCCCTCATGTCCTTGTACGCGCGCGCTGGCTTTGCGTACCTGCATGCTGTTGTGATCGAAGATCAGCTCGCCGGCCAATTCTTGCAGCGGCGGCCAGGGCGCTTGGTCTTGAGGCTGGATCGCGCGCGGCACGTAGGCCATGGTCACGCCCTGCACTTGGCCGGCAAAGCGGAATTCACCGGCGGCGGGGTTCTTTTCAAACGGCACGTCGAGCAGGTTGCCCTTGACGCGCACCGCCACGTCGCGTGCCTGGCCTTTGTGGATGGCGTCGCGCACATAGTGCCGCGCCTGCGCCGGAATACCCAGCGGCAGATAGCGATGCACGCGCGCGCCGTCGGCGCGGCTGAAAACACCTTCCAAATCCAGCACGCCGGGAAAGCGCCGGTCTTGCGGCTGCTTCGCGTCGGCGGTATGCCAGTGCGCTTTGAAGTTGCCGGTGGCATCGGCGTTGCGCAGCTTCAAGTCGTCCACGTCCACTTCGATGCGCTCGCCTTGCAGCCGCCAGCGCGCTTGCAACAACAGCTCGTCCAGCGGAATGCGCGGTTGTTCGAACACACCGGGAAATTCCAGCGCGCCATCGCGGATGCTCAGCGTCGCCTGGCCTCCGGCTTGGGTGGCTTGTAATTCGAGCGCCGCACCCGCAATACCCGGCACGCCCTCGGCGGGTTTGCCGTCGGCGCGCGGCGGTGCGGGACTGGCGCCGACGGCCAGTGCGCTCAAGCGCGCCGCGACGCGCCAGTCGCGCGGCGCGCGCAGCGGCCCATTCCAATGCGCTGTGACGCTTTGCGCCAAACCTTGTACCGGATGCGCTTGCAGCTTCGCATGGACTTCGGCGGGCAGCGGCAGACGGGCGGCGATCTTGGCCAGCACGCCCAGATCGAGCGCATCGCCGCTTATCTCGCCGCCGCCGGCAGGCTCATCCAGGCCGCCGCGGTAAGTCAGAGAAAAATTGCCGCCCGGCCAGGCCAGGCCGTCGGCGTCGACAAAATGCAAGCCGCGCGTTTCAAAGCCAACGACTCCGTCGTGGTTGCGCCAGCCGATTCTGCCGCCGACGCTATCGAACGCCAACGGCTCCAACTCAGGCGCTAAGCGCGCCGACACCGCGCTTAGCGCCAAATCGGTCGTGACGTCGGCAAGCGCGCCTTGGCTGAGGTGTGCCCAAGCGCGCAACGCACCCTGGCCTGCGTGCAGATCGACGCCCCATTCGGTTTGCAAGTCGGCATACTGGCGCAAGCGCGATATGTCCATACGCGGCAGGTCGGCATAGAGCCGGCCGCTCCAATCGCGCCACTGGCCAGGGTGCAGCGACAGCACTGGCTGGCGAAAGTGCCCGATGACGGTAAAACGCTCGCCCCACTCGCCGGGCGGCGTGGCGTCCAGCCGAATCCGGTGGCGGCGGCGGCCGTTGCGTACCACCAGTTGCACGTCGCTCAGACTGACCGGCGGCGCGGCGCGCTGTTCGTCGATCCACGTGATGCGGGCGCCGCGCACCAGAAATTCGCGTTGCGAAAAGAACCAGTCGGCGGCCCCGGCATCACCAGCGGCGTCGCCAGACAAGTCCAGCCCCGCCACCAGCAGCCGTCCCTGCGCGGTGCGGCGCACCTCCAACTGGGGCTGCTCAATCACCAGTTGCTCCAGCCCGCCACGCGCCAGCGACAACACCGAAAACGCCGCCAGCACGCGCGGCACATGCAAGCCGGCGCGACCCGCCGGATCATGCACCCGTACATCGAGCAGGGTCACGGCGGGTATCAGCGCGTTTGATTCGGCCCGGATCGCGCCGATGGTGACCGGCGCCGCCAAGACGTCGGAGGCCAGCTTTTGCAGCCGCGGGCGCCAGTCGTCGATTCGCGGCACAATGACCCAATGCAAGACGGCCCACGCCAACGCCAGCAACACGAATGCCGCCGCCACGACGCGCGTGGCCCAGCGCATGAGAGTGGCGGCAAGACGCATGGGAGGGTCGGCGTTTAGCCTTTGGCTTTAGCGCTGAGCGTGGGCATTGGCGCTTTGGCAAGAGATATTCGGTATTTCACGCTAAACGCTTGAGCTTTTGACAAAAGGAAATTATGACCCGCGCAGACGCCGAAGGCTTTGGGGTCTTTGTCGGCGCATCCGGCAGCGCCGCGTATTCACGCCTGGTACAGCGGCTGCGCCGCCGTTATGCCGACGAGTTGGCCTTGCTGCCGCCCGGCGTGCCGACGCAAGCGGGCATGTCCCATTGCCTGGCGGCGCTAGCTGAGCGCGGCCACGACTTGGGCGCACGGTTGCGCATTGTGCGCCAGTTGGTGATGGAGCGCCTGGTGGTGCTGGACTGTGAGCAGGCCGCGCCGCTCGATACCGTGACCGGCGTTATGACCGAATTGGCGGAGCTTGCGCTTGATTTGGCCTGCGCTGACGCCTTTGCCCAACTCGACGAGCGCCACGGCGCGCCGGTCACGGCAAACGGTGAACGCACCCGGCTGTGGGTTGTCGGCATGGGCAAGCTGGGCGCGCGTGAACTCAACGTTTCGTCCGACATCGATTTGGTTTACGTCTTCGACGACGATGGCCAGACCACCGGCCGCCCGGATGGCCGCAGCCGGATCTCGGTGCATGAATATTTCACCCGCGCCGCCCGACATATTCAAACGCTGATCGGCGATGCCACCGAGCACGGTTTTGTCTTTCGCGTCGATCTGGCGCTGCGGCCCAACGGCAACGCCGCTCCCACGGCATGCTCGCTCGACGCGCTGGAGGAGTACATGCTGGTGCAGGGCCGCGAATGGGAACGTTTTGCCTGGATGAAAGGCCGCGTCGTCGCCCCGCAGTCGGTCATCGCCGACGGCTCGGCGCAGGCGCTACGCGCGGTGATCCTGCCGTTCGTGTTCCGCCGCTACCTGGACTACAACGTGTTCGAGGCGCTGCGCACGCTGCACGGCCAGATTCGCGATTACGCCAACAAGCGCAGCGCTGGCCGGCCTGAGCGCGCCAACGATGTCAAGCTCTCGCGCGGCGGCATTCGCGAGATCGAATTCACCGTGCAATTGCTGCAAGTGGTGCGCGGCGGCCAGTTTCCGGAGTTGCGCACCCGTCCAACGCTGAAAGCGCTGGAGCGCGTCGCCCGCGCCGGGCTGATGCCGCCAGCCGACGCTGAGGCGCTGGCGCGCGCCTACACGTTGCTGCGTCGCGTCGAGCACCGCATTCAGTACCTGGACGACCAGCAAACCCATGTCTTGCCCACGAACGACGACGACCTGGACTGGATCGCCCGCACCCTGGGCTACGCCAGCGCCGCGCCGTTTTTGACTGAGTTGAACGCGCAGCGCGAATTCGTGGCGCGGGAGTTTGACCGTCTGCTCGGCGGCGATGAGCCGCGCAAAAGCTGTTGCAAGCAAGCCGATGCCGCCCAGCGCGCCGCCGCGCCCGAAATCGATGCCGTGCTGGCTTTGTGCCCCGAGCCGGTGCGCTCGCGCCTGCAACAGTGGCGCGAGCACTCGCGCGTGCAAGCGTTGCGCGAGCAGGCGCGCGCGCGTTTGATGCGCCTGATGCTGCGCAGCGTTCAGTGGTTGGAAGACGGCCGCGTCAGCCCCGACGCGGTGCTGCGCCTGATCGACTGGGTCGAGCCGCTGCTGCGGCGCGAAAGCTACGTCGCGTTGCTGCTGGAGCGCCCCGCCGCGCATGAACGCCTGCTCACCGTGCTGGGCGCGGCGCGCTGGCCGGCGCGCTATGCGCTGCAACACCCTGGTGTGATCGATGAGCTGGCCAGTCCGCACATGCTGGAGCAGCGCTTCGATGCCGCCACCTTCGAGCGCGAACTGAACGAACGCCATGCCGCGCTCACGCGCGGCGGCGAAGACGATGAAGAAAGTGTGCTCAACTTGCTGCGCCGCGCTCATCACGCCGAAGTGTTTCGTACCCTGGCGCGCGATGTGAACGGGCGGCTCACGGTTGAGCAGGTGGCCGACGATTTGTCGGCGCTGGCCGACGCCATCCTGCGCGTCACCACCCGCTGGTGCTGGCAGCGCTTGCGCCAGCGGCATCGCGACGAACCGCGCCTGGGGCTGATTGCCTACGGCAAGCTGGGCGGCAAGGAATTGGGCTATGGCAGCGATCTGGACATCGTGTTTGTGTTCGACGACGACGACGAGCGCGCGCCCGAAATCTACGCCGCGCTGGCGCGTAAGCTGATCCACTGGCTGGCCGTCAAGACCGGCGAAGGCGATCTGTACGAAATCGACACCGCCTTGCGTCCCAACGGCAACTCCGGCTTGCTGGTCACCAGCATCGACGCCTATGCCGACTACCAGCAAAACCGTGGCAGCAACGCCGCCTGGACCTGGGAGCACCAGGCTATGACGCGAGCGAGAATGGTGCCCCCACGCTCCCCTGCTGCGCATGGTGCGCTGCCCCCCGAGGGGGCTGGCGCGCCTTGGGACGGCCCGGCGGCGCGCCCGGTGCCCCCACGCTCCCCTGCTTCGCATGGTGCGCTGCCCCCCGAGGGGGCTGGCGTGCCTTGGGGCGGCCCGGCGGCGCGCCCGGCGCCCCCACGCTCCCCTGCTTCGCATGGTGCGCTGCCCCCCGAGGGGGCTGGCACGCCTTGGGACGGCCCGGCAGCGTGCCTGATTCCTCCGTCCTTGAACGCAGTGCATGAAGCATCCGGCAGCATCGACCTCATCACCCGCTTCGACGCCGTGCGCCACGCCGTCATTACCGCGCCGCGTGACCATGCCGCGCTCAAGGCCGAAATCATTGCCATGCGCGAGCGCATCCGCGCCGCGCAGCACATCGGCGACGGCCTGTTCGACCTCAAATACAGTCCTGGCGGAATGATCGATGCCGAATTCGTGACCCAATTCCTGGTGCTGGCCCACACCCGCGAGCATCCCGAACTGGAGCCCAACCTGGGCAATATCGCCTTGCTGCGCCGCGCTGAAGACGCCGGTTTGCTGCCCGCCAGCGTCGGCCAACATGCCGGCGACGCCTACCGTGCCCTGCGCCGGCGCCAGCACATGGCGCGCCTGAACGAGCAGCCGACCCAAATGCCGCCGGACGACGCCATCGCCGCGGAGCGCGACGCCATCTTAGCGGCGTGGCGGGCGATATTTGGCTCGGGTTGAGCTTTTTGCATCAACCATCAACTTTGCTAAACTGCCCGCATGACAGCTCTAACTGATGTCTGCCGCCATCGGCGCGGTAGCTACGATAGTCAAGCTGCTCTGAAGCCAATTTCTGGCTAAAACGGCGGCGGCGGCGGCAATGACTCGAATCGACGAAACGCCGCTTGGCGGCGATCCGGCTGCCGACAGCTTGCGTGCCTTGCCCGCATTCATGCGCCTGTGGTGGTCGCGCCTGTTGTCCGGGGCCGGGTTGCAGATGCTGATGCTGGCAATCGGCTGGCGCATGTATGACTTGACGCGCAGCGCCTGGGATCTGGGGCTGGTGGGCTTGTTTCAGTTCGCCCCGGCTCTGCTGCTGGCGCTGCCGGCCGGACATGCGGTGGACCAATACCATCGCGGCAAGATCATATCGGTCAGCCTGGCCGTGATAACGGCGGTGGCGCTGACGCTGCTGACGGCGCAAGCGAGTGGCGCCGATTCACGCGCGTTGCTGCTAGGCGCTTCGCTGGTGCTGGGCGGAGTGCGGGCATTTCAGATGCCGGCGCAGCAGGCGCTGACGCCGCTGCTGGTGCCGCCGGCGTTGCTGCCTCGCGCGATGGCTTTCAGTGCGGCGGGCGTGCAAACGGCGGTAATCGGCGGGCCGGCGCTGGGCGGCGCGCTGTACGGGCTGGGCGCCAGCGTCATGTACGGCAGTTGCGTGCTGCTGGCGGGCACCGCGTCAGCGTTGATGCTGGGAGTGCGCTACGCGCTGCCGCCGCGTGAGCACGAGCCAGTTCGGTTGGCGACGCTGCTGGCGGGGGTGCGCTTCATCTGGTCGCGCCCGCCGGTGCTGGGCGCGATTTCGCTCGACCTGTTCGCGGTGCTGCTGGGCGGCGCGGTGGCGCTGCTGCCGATTTTCGCCAAGGACATCTTGCACACCGGCGCCTGGGGCCTGGGCCTGCTGCGCAGTGCGCCGGCGGTTGGGGCGCTGGCTATGTCGCTGTGGCTGACGCGCCGCCCGTTGCAGCGCCACGTCGGTCGCAACATGTTGCTAGCGGTGGCGGTTTTTGGCGCCTGTATGGTGGTTTTCGGGCTGTCACGCCAATTCTGGCTATCGCTGGTGGCGCTGACGCTGTCCGGCGCGGCGGACATGGTCAGTGTGGTGACCCGCCAGACACTGGTGCAACTGGACACGCCCGACGAAATGCGCGGGCGCGTGAGCGCGGTCAACGCCATCTTCATCGGCGCCAGCAACCAGTTGGGCGAGTTCGAGTCGGGCGCCACCGCAGCGCTGTTCGGCCCGGTCGGCTCGGCGGTGCTGGGCGGTGTGGGCACGATGCTGGTGGCGTTGGGCTGGCTGCGTCTGTTTCCAGCGCTGGCGCGGCGCGACCGCATGGTGGAGCGGGACTGAAAGCCTGTGAACAAATCCGCTTTCGCCCGCTCATCTCTAAGAACGTGTTCACGATCTCGGCGTGAGGTGTGCGGGATGCGGATTGGGATGGGCTGCAAGGCGCAATCCGCAGCCAATGGCCCGTGTCATTGGCAAGGATTGCTTGCGCCGCAGAGCGT
>JAITMV010000135.1 GCA_031277295.1 Burkholderiaceae bacterium
TCAAGCGCTTGTGTTGCCAGCGTTTTGACGGCATTTTGGACCGCCTCGCGCGCTTGGTCGGACTTGGGCTTGAACTCGCGTTGCAGAAGGTTGGAAAACTCGTTGGCTTCCAGCGCTTCGGGCATCGGCTCGTTGGGGGCGCGTTTTTGGGTGTTGCTCATTTTGTGTTGGCTCGCTGTTTGTGGATGGGGCAAAGGCGTGCTTAGAGCCTTACTCGGGGGAAGAAGCATCGGCAGCGGCGTTGTCGCTGGCCGCATCGACGGCTTTGGCTACCGCCGGGTTCTGGCTTGAGGCCAGCGCTTTGAGCAGCGCGGGGTCTTGCAAGGCCTGGGTGATCAGACGCTCGGCGCCGTTCTTGCCGTCCATGTAGGACAGCAGGTTCGACAGTTCAGTGCGCGCTTGCAGCAACTGCTGCAACGCACCCACTCGGCGGGCCACTTGCGCGGGCGTGAAGTCTTCCATGCTCTCGAAGGTGATGTCCACGTTGAGCTGGCCATCGCCTGTGAGCGTGTTGGGCACCTGGAAGGCCACGCGCGGATGGATGGCTTTCATGCGGTCGTCGAAATTGTCGATGTCTATCTTCATGAAGTCGCGTTCTTCCAACTCGGGCATGGGGTCGATCTGCTTGCCGGCCAGGTCGGCGATTACGCCCATCACGAAGGGCAGTTGAATCTTGCGCTCGCTGCCGTAGATTTCGACGTCGTATTCGATCTGTACACGGGGTGCGCGGTTGCGCCCAATAAACTTCTGACCACTGTTGCGTTTGTCTGCCATGGGATGTCTTTCCGAGAACTTTAAATGCCGACGGGATACTGCTTGCGGCAACACTGAGTACGTCCTCGTGCTTCAACTTCGGGATGGGCTGCCGGAGGTTGCCCAGCACAAACACGCTCAATGGCAGCGTGAGTGTTTGCAACCGAAACAGACCATTCCCAAAGCAGAGGCGCGCGGACGGGACGGGGCTTTGTTCGCCCCTGCCTTTATAGCTTTTATTGCGTCCGAGGGGTGTTATTTATTGTGTCTAAGTGTTTCGTTTTGTATCAAATGCGGTCAATCATCCGATTTTTTGGGTGCGCCACCAATGGGGCGCCCCGCTAGTCCCTCGATCTTTTGCACGCCTTCGGGCAGCAGGTCTTCGATGATCTGGAAGAAGTTGAGATCAAGCAGCTTTTGCGCTCGTCGGATGAGCATGGGCCCTGGATGGCTCGGCTCGGATGACTCCAGATATTGGCAGACTTTTTCAAGCAGCGCCTGCGCATCGGCGCGGCTTGTCACTGTGATGTCTTGCAGCGCAAACCGGCGCGGGCTGGCGCTACTGTTGTCTGCCGGTTTGTCATGCGCATCGCTGGCTGGCGCCATGTCGGTGGCGGGATCGGGGGCGGTTGCGGGTTTGTCTGGCAGGAGTTGAGCCACGCTGCGCAACGACCGTTCAAGGCGCGAGAAATCGGGCGCCCAGCTTTGCCCCAGTTCATGCGCGGCTTTTTCGCGAATGCTGCCCAGCAACAACAATGCCTCGCGCAGGGCTTGCAATGGCGGCGAAGCCTTTGCGTCGGCGGCGTGCACCATTTCGCGCAGGCGGCTGACTCCGCCCGGAAAATCGATTTGAGCGCTCCCGCTTGAATCCATCAGGGTCTCGACTTGGCGCAGCGTCAGACAGATGCCGCCGTCGTCCAGCAGGCGGGCATCGCGCACGGCACGTCCAAGCCCTTCGCTTTCGCCCAGGACTGCGAGGGCGTTCATGCGCGGCATGGGATCTTCATCACCGTCGTCCGACACGATGTGCGGGTGCAGATCGTTCCAGAATGTATCGAGCAGCGCATTGATCAACCGGAGCCCTTCGACATATCCCGGCAGCCCGCGCAGTTCGGTGCGCGCCAGCGTGAGTTGCGCCAGCACTCGCAAATCGCGGGTGCGTTGGCATAGCTGCTTGGCCAGGCGCTCGGCTTTGGACCAGTCCGGCGCTTCAGCCGGGATGACGGTGTTGCCGAATTGCTGTTCCCGCTTGCGCTGCGTTGCTTGGTGCAAGGCGAGGAATTCCTCGTCATATTCCAGATCTTCGCCGCATGGCTTCTGGCCATCGACGGGCACTTTCAACAGTTCGATTTCGGTTGATGACAACACGTTCTCCTGAAAATTCATCGTAACACTGTGCTCGGTTTGAAACCCCGCCCTGTGGCTGGGCGGCAAGCCACGGCCAAGAGCCTGTTCCGGTTGTTGTTGCGACGACGAGCATCCTCGTTTATGAAGCGGTCTGCTTCGAGGGCAAATGCTCGTGATACTGTCGGGTATTCCACGCGCTTTGTACCTCGCAGCTTATCCCAAACCAAAGGCGCGCTCATCCGCGGGGGCTGCACGAGGTGTCGCCTTAACGTTAACGAGTACACCCCATGAGTGCCGATTTGATTTTTTTGCCGACAGTGGAGTTTCACGCGACAAGAACCGCAGGTGTGCTGTGGCCTGGAACATGCCGCGGAAAGTGGCCGTCGGCGGGCGCTGTCTCGGGCCTTATCTGAAGCGAAAACCATGAGCGATTTATCAAATCAGGCTGAAGACCGCTGCCGGCCCGCGGCGTCCTTGCCGTTGGGTGCGTGGCTGCGTAGTTTGCGTTTGGGCACGCTGCTGCTGTCGGGCGTGGCGGTTGCGCAGGGCTGCGCGCTGGCGGCTTGGCGCGGCGCTTTCGATCCCGTGGCTGCCGCGTTGGCGCTGTTGACGGCGTTGCTGTTGCAGATTCTGTGTAATCTGGCCAACGATTACGGTGACGTGGGCAAGGGCAGCGACGGGCCGGCGCGGATTGGTCCCCGGCGTGGGTTGCACACCGGTGCGATCACGCCAGCGCAAATGCGCGCCGCGTTGTGGCTGTGCGGCGGCCTGTGCCTGGCCTGCGGGGCGGCACTGATTGTGCATGCGGCGCGTACTCCTGGCACGGCGCTGCTGTTTGTGCTGCTGGGCCTGGGCTGTATCGCCGCCGCGCTGGGTTACACGCTCGGGCGTTACGCTTATGGTTACTTGGGGTTGGGTGATTTGTCGGTGCTGGTTTTTTTCGGCTGGACCGGTGTGGCTGGTAGCTTCGCGCTGCAAGCCGGCCACATTGATGCGTTGGTGTTCTGGCCCGCCAGCGCTTGTGGGTTGTTTGCCGTCGCGGTGCTCAACATCAATAACTTGCGCGACATCGACGCCGACGCCCAGGCGGGTAAAAAAACGCTTGCCGTGCGTCTGGGCGCATGGCGCGCGCGTTGCTACCACGTCGCGTTGCTGGCGCTGGCGCTGCTGTGTCTGGCCATTTTTGCGTTGTTGGCGCTGCACGGCTGGAGCAGGTGGCTGTTTTTGCTCGCGCTGCCGTGGCTTGTTCTGCAAGCGCGCCACGTGTACACTCACAACAGCCCCGAAGCCATGCGCTTCATGCTTGTGCCCACCGTGCGGGCCGCTTTGCTTACCCAGATGCTGTTCATGGTCGGGCTTTCACTGCATCATTGATCCGGCATTCCATGCGAAGGCTGAATCGACCCTGAAAATCATTGATCCGGCGTTCTAGGCGGACGCTGGGTTTACCCCGAAAAAAGGAAAACAAGAGTGTCTACTATCACTGACTGGTCAGCCGGTTATATGTCCGAGATCGGCTACCTTTATGGGTATTACTCCGAACTCAATCCACTTCGCTTGCGCTTGGCTTTGCTCAACTGCGGCATCGTGCCGCCGCCGGTGATCGGTCATGCCTGCGAGTTAGGTTTCGGACAAGGCATTTCCGTGGCCATTCATGCGGCTGCCTCGCCCACGCAGTGGTACGGCACTGACTTCAACCCAAGCCATGCTGCGTTCGCGCAGGAGTTGGTAGCGCGCTCCGGTTCCGAGGCCAAGCTGTATGACGAAGCTTTCGAGGAGTTCTGTAGACGCGACGATCTGCCGGATTTCGACTATATCGGCCTGCATGGCATCTGGAGCTGGATTTCGGATGAAAACCGCGCGCACATTGTCGATTTCCTCAAACGCAAACTGAAGGTAGGCGGCGTGCTCTACATCAGCTACAACACGCTGCCGGGTTGGGCCGAGTTTGCGCCGATACGGCATCTGATGGTTTTGCATTCGGATGTACTGGGCGGCGGAGACAAGGGGCAGGGTGTTATCGGGCGCATCGAACAAGCGATGGACTTTACTGACCGGATGTTTGCCACCAAGCCGGCCTTCGCGCGAGACAACACGCAGATCGCCAAGCGTCTCGAAAAACTGAAGAAACAGAACAAGCACTATCTCGCGCATGAGTATTTCAATCGCAACTGGGATCCGATGCACTTTGCCGCCATGGCCGACTGGTTGCAGGCGGCCAAGTTGAATTTCGCTTGCTCAGCGCACTATCTCAACTCTGTGGACGACATCAATTTCACCAAGGAGCAGCAGGCACTGATCCAGGAAATTTCCGACTCCACTTTTGCCGAAACCGTGCGCGATTTCATGGTGAACCAGCAGTTTCGCCGCGATTATTGGATCAAGGGCGCACGCAAGATGACGCGGCTTGAGCAGTCGGAACAACTGGCGGGCACACGGGTGATACTGCAAGTGCCGCGCGAGGATGCCGCGTTGCGTGCCAACGGCAGCTTAGGCCAGGTCAAGATGCATGAGCAGATATACACCCCGATTCTGGATTTTCTGAGCGATTACAAGCCGCACTCACTGGGTGAAATCGTTGCGGTTGCGAGCAAGCACGACGTCAGTCAAGCGCAGGTGATGGAAGTGGCGATGGTGCTCGGCGGCACCAACCAGTTGGCCTTGGCGCAGGATGCCGCCCTCGTCAGCCGGTGCAAGAAGCGTACCGATAAGCTCAATCGTCATTTGATGCGCATGGCGCGCACGAGCGGCGATGTCCATGCATTGGCCTCTCCGGTTTCGGGCGGTGGTTTTATTCTGGATCGCTTCCAGCAGATGTTTGCCATGGCGTACAGCGAAGGGTTGCGTGATACGCCTGAATGGGCGAAGTTCGCCTGGGGTTTCTTGCGCTCGCAGGGCCAGCGCATCCTGCGTGAGGGCAAGCGGCTCGAAAGCGAGGAGGACAACCTGGCGGAGTTGAATACCCTGGCTGCGACCTTCAAGACCAAGCTATTGCCGGTGCTCAAGGCTTTTGAGGTGATTTGAGCAGCGTCCGGTCGTCGTCCCGGTCGTCTTTCGGTGGCGCGTGCGCGGCCCAGAAAAGGCAATGAACACGCTCTTACACCACTGCGGCCAGACGTTCGGCGCACCGGCGCGCTTGCATGGGGTCGGCGGCTTCGACCATCACGCGCAGCAGCGGTTCGGTGCCGCTGGCGCGGATCAACACACGACCCTGTGCGCCCAGTTCGGTTTGTACGGCTTCGGTTTCAGTCTTTAAGCGTGTGTTTTCCCGCCAGTCCGGGCTGCCTTGCGGCAGGCGCACATTGAGCATCACTTGCGGGTACAGCAGTACCTCAGCCAGCAACTGCGCCAGGGTGCGCTGCATGGTGGTGCAGGCTTGCAGCACTTGCAACGCGGAGATGAGGCCGTCGCCGGTGGTGTGCTTGTCCAGGATCACCAGATGGCCCGAGCCTTCGCCGCCCAGCAACCAGCCGCGCCGTTGCAGTTCTTCCAGCACGTAGCGGTCGCCGACCTTGGCGCGCACGAAGTCGAAACCGCGTTCGCGCAACGCCCGTTCGATCGCCAGGTTGGTCATGAGCGTGCCGGCGACGCCGGCCAATTCCGGCGGGCGCTGGCCGTGGCTGCCGGCGAGGCGGTCGGCGGCGATCACGTAGAGCAGTTCGTCG
>JAITMV010000209.1 GCA_031277295.1 Burkholderiaceae bacterium
TGGCGCTGCGCCGGCGCAATTTCATCCGGCCCGAGCAGATGCCTTACCGAAACCCGATGAAGCAGACCTACGACGTGGGCCGCTTCGAGCAGGTGCTGGATGGCGCGCTGCCGCTGGCCGACTGGTGGGGCTTCGAGGCGCGCGCCGCCGGATCGAAGGCGCGCGGGCTGTGGCGCGGTCTGGGCATCGCGACTTTTTTGGAATGGACGGGCGGCAACGTGTTCGAGGAGAGCGTCACTATCGACGTGCAAGCCGACGGCGTGATCGAGGTCTTTTCCGCCGTCAACCAGATGGGCCAGGGCATCGCCACCACGCTGGCGCAACTGGTGGTCGATGCCTTTGGCGTGCCGATAGAGCAGGTGCGCGTGGTGCTGGGCGATACCGACCGCGGCAACGGCTTTGGCAGCGGCGGCTCGCGCTCGCTGTTCACCGGCGGCTCGGCCATGAAAAGCGGCGCCGAGCGCACCATCGAAGAAGCCAAGCAACTGGCCGCGCAAGCACTGGAAGCCGCGCCCGAAGACATCCGCTACGCCGCCGGGCGCTTTGCCGTTGCCGGCACCGACCACGCCATCGGCCTGTACGAACTGGCCGGGCGGCAGCAAGGCGGGCACATCCGGGTCGATCACACCCACACCGTCAGCGGCCCAAGCTGGCCTAACGGCTGCCATATCAGCGAAGTTGAGGTCGATCCCCAAACCGGCCACGTCGCCGTGGTGCGCTATGCATCGATGAATGACGTGGGCCGCGTCGTCAATCCCATGATCGTGCGCGGCCAGCTTGAAGGCGGCGCGGTGCAAGGCATCGGCCAGGCGCTGCACGAGCAGATCGTGTACGACCCGGCCAGCGGCCAATTGCTCACCGGCAGCCTGATGGACTACTGCGCGCCGCGCGCCGACGACATCGCCACGATGTTCGTCACCGAAATGGACCAGTCCACCCCCAGCGCCAACAACCCGCTGGGCGTCAAGGGCGTGGGCGAGTTGGGTACCATCGGCGCCACGCCGTGCGTGGTCAATGCCGTGGCTGACGCGCTGGCCCGCAACGGCCACGCCGCGCTCGCGTCCAAGCTGCAAATGCCGCTGTCGCCGGGGCGGTTGTGGGGACTGATCTCGGGTTTTTGAGTCACGTCGGCTTCAGCAGGCCGATGTCCAGGGATTGAGGACTGTCACCCCGGCGGCCTCGAAAGGGGAGGTATCGCGCGTAGCGACCAAAAACCCCTTGGCCGCCGCGATGGCGGCGATGTAGCCATCGGGTGTCGGCAATCCCTTGCCGATGTTCCGCGCCCTGACGGCCAATTCGGCATATCGGCGCGCCGCCACGATGTCGAACGGCAGAACGCGGCCATCGAACAAATCGAACAACTCATTGAGGGCATGATTCAGCGCCTGCTTGCGCTTGCCGTCCGGCAGATTGCCGACGCCAAACAATAACCCTAGAAACCGCAGTTGACCGCTTGTTACCTTCAGGAAAGTCGCGCGGACGCTGACTTTCGGGACTTCGATCACTTTCACCGCTTGGGTGAGAGCGCTACGCACCCGATCAGGCCGCCCTCAGGCGCGCTGGCGGCGTTGCTCCTCGTGGCGCACACGAGTGCGCGGCCTCGTCGCGCCTTGCCAGCTCACCCGATGACGACCTGCTCGGGCGCGTCCAACTACGGTTTCTAGGGTAACTCGGCTTGCGATACGCTGCACAGAAAAAGGGTTTGGGCCGGTTGTTGATTGAGCCACGCGCGCACGGCGGGATGCGGGCTGGGTTTCATTGCCTCGGAGGCAACGTTGGTGTCCAGCAGAATCATGCAAACCGCATCGGTTCGGCGGGTGCGCGCTCAAGCGTTTGCTCCAGCGCATCGAAATCTTTGTTGGTCAGCTTCCAGCGCCGGCCAATCGAGGCCAGGGCGTCTCCCATGCGAACGGAAGGCTGTGGCTTGATCGTGCCCTCCAGAATGGCACGTACTTCGGCCTCGGTGCTGCGTCCATGTTCGGCGGCGCGCAACCTCAGCGCACGGTGGACTTCGCTGGGTACATTGCGTACTGTCAAAATTGCCATCGTGCGACCCCCAGAATTGCTGTCAATGACTGCAATTGTACCGGTGATCGCAAAAAACATATGCATACGACGCCCACGCAACCCCGCTGCTTCGCCCTGCTGCCCTGCGCCGGCAGCGGTTCGCGCGCGGGCGGGGCGGTGCCCAAGCAGTATCAGCCGGTGGCCGGCGTACCGATGGTGCGGCATGCGCTGGCGGCGTTCAGGGCGGTGCCGCGCATCGCCCGCGCGCTGGTGGTGGTGGCGCCGGGCGATGGCGCGCTGGCGGCGCAAGCCGGGTTTTCTGTCGCTGATTGCGGCGGCGCGACGCGGGCCGAGAGCGTCTTTAACGGCCTGAATGCGCTGCTGACGCAGGGTGTACACACCGGTGACTGGGTGCTGGTGCACGACGCCGCGCGTTGCCTGATTACGCCAACACTGATCGACGCGCTGATCGACGCCTGCCTGCCTGATGCTGTCGGCGGCCTGCTGGCGCTGCCGCTGGCCGACACCCTCAAACAAACCGATGACGGCGGCAAGGTCGCCGCCACTATCGACCGCGCCGGCAAATGGCTGGCGCAAACGCCGCAGATGTTTCGCATCGGCCTGCTGCGCGACGCGCTGGCCGCGCACGCCGCCAGCGGCTTTGCCGGTATTACCGACGAAGCCAGCGCGGTCGAGGCCGCCGGCTACCAGCCCCTGCTGGTGCGCGGCAGCGCGCGGAATCTGAAAGTGACGTACCCGGAAGACTTTGCCTTGGCCGAAGCCATTTTGAGGAACAGCCGCCCATGAATACCCATACAGTCGCCACCGCCGTCTGGCCGCCGCTGCGCATCGGCGAAGGCTGGGACGTGCACGCCCTGGTGCCGGGCCGGCCGCTGGTGATCGGCGGCGTGCGCATCCCGCACACGCACGGGCTGCTCGGCCACTCGGACGCCGATGTGCTGCTGCACGCCATTACCGACGCGCTGCTGGGCGCGGCGGGACTGGGTGATATCGGACGGCTTTTTCCCGACACCGACACGCGCTTTGCCGGGGCCGACTCAGCGCAACTGCTGGCCGAGGCCGCGCGCCGCGTGCGCGCCGCCGGCTGGCGGGTGGGCAATGTGGACAGCACGGTTATCGCCCAAGCGCCCCGGCTGGCAGCGTACATTCCTGCCATGGTGACGTGCATCGCCCAGGTGCTGGAGATCGACGTTACTCAGGTCAACGTCAAGGCGAAAACGGCCGAGCGGCTGGGGCCGGCGGGACAGGGGGCGTGCATCGAGGCGCGCGCCGTGGTCCTGTTGTTGAACCAGGAGGCGGCCGGCTTCTTTTCACATCAATAAGTGGTAACTTCACGTCCGGAAACTGAAGTCTTTGTTCAAAACTTGTGTGCAACCGGATGGCCTCAAGCCCGCGCATAGGTTGAACTTGCCGCAGCCGCTTGCTTTTTTGGCGTCTTTGCGTCACACTTGCGCCCTGGAATTTTCGGGTTAACCCGGAGATTGCCAGGCAGGTGTTTTCATGTTGCGAACAACGGCGTTGCGTGCGGTCCAGTTAGAGCCTGCGAATGAATCTAGCGACAGGTTTATTCGCAGGCTCTCGGTACTGGCCGTAGCGTTACTGGCGGCCGTCGCCACGATAAGTCCGGTTCACGCACGCGGGCCGGTCTGGGGCGACAACGAAGCCGTCGTCGTAGTCAGGCAACTGCCTGTCCACGGGCAGCGCACGTATGCGTTGATCCTACGTGGTGGGCCGTTTCCTTATATGAAGGACGGTTCGGTGTTCGGAAATAGGGAGCGCCTGCTTCCGTTGAAGCGGCGTGGTTATTATCGTGAATACACCGTGGCCACGCCCGGCGCCCGCGACCGCGGCGCCCGGCGTATCGTCTGTGGCGGCTTTCGCCCCAGCGTGCCGGACGATTGCTGGTACACGGGCAACCATTACGCCAGTTTTAAAAGGATTGTGCAGTAAGTCATGAAAGCGTCAGAAAAATTTCAACCGGTCAGCCCCACGACGGCGAAGCCGGCCCGATTATCGACCATACCAAAGAAAGCAGCGGCGATGGATCAATCATTTCATCAATCCCAGGAACCTCTATTAAAGGGAGTGCGCAGCAATATCGTGCAGTCAATTCGCGCCTTTCACGCGCATGATTTGCAGAATGAAGCGGTGCAGCTAGGCCAGCACTTTCTGTACGCCAACCTTGCCGGCGCGCAGACCAAGCAAGAAGTGCTGGACGCGATTGCGCAGCAATTTACTTTTCCGGCGCACTTCGGCAAAAACTTCGACGCCTTGTACGACAGCGTGACCGACCCGCTGCACAAGAGCGGGCCGCAGCCGGGCTTCATCGTGGTGCTGGAGCAAATCCCGGCCAATGCCAAGTTCGACAAGGAAGCGCGCGAGCAGTTGCTGGACATCTTCCGCGATGCGGCGGACTACTGGGCTGATCGAAAAATACCGTTTAGATGCTTTTATTCTTTTCTGTAGCCCGTTCTGCATCCACTGGCCAAGCAGGACGGGCGAATCGGGCCGAAGGCGGTAGTGCTGATGTCAGCGTTGATGCGGGCGAGAGGATGCCCACCGACAAACTGGTGGATATTTCTCCGCTGGCGCTGCGCATGAGCAGTCCTTTCAACGCGGGTTATTGGCTAAGCGCGGCGTGATATGGCGGCGCGGAATTCATCCGCGCTTGCCTATTAAGGCAACGCCTCAACCCAGTCCCATGCGGCAAGCGCATTCTCGCTTTGGGCGGTCTGCGGCGTTGTGGGGCGCCAGCTTGCTTCGTTGATCGGGCCTGAGCGCACCAGTTCGCGCAGCCCGCAGGGCAGCGACGGTTGTACGATGCTTAGGAACCTCTGAACAAATCTGCGCGAGCGGGCGCGCCCGGATTCGGGATGGGATGCGAGGCGCAAAGCGCAGCAATACCTCGTGGTATTGCGAGCATTTGCAACGAAGCAGACCGCCCGA
>JAITMV010000217.1 GCA_031277295.1 Burkholderiaceae bacterium
CTGGGCGCGCAGCAAGCCGAGCTGACTTGGCACGACGCCCAGGCCGAGTTGATGCTGCGCACCGCGCAAAGCTACTTCGACCTGGCGTTGGCCGGCGAGCAACTGCGGCTGATCGAGCGCCAACTGGACGCCGTCGCGCGCGCCAAGACCGAGGCGCAAGACCGCTTCGATCTGGGCGACAAACCCATCACTGACGTACACGAGGCTACCGCCACCTTTGAGTCCCTGCGCGCCCGGCAACTGGCCGCGCTTGCGCAACTGCAACTGCGCCGCACCGCGCTGACCGACCTGACCGGCCTGACGCTGACCGAAGCCGACCCGCTGGCGCTGCCCACGCGCCTGCCCGATGACACCGACGTGGGCGACATGGCACCCTGGCTGGAGCGCGTCACCACACAAGCGCCGCTGGTGCAAGCCGCTGAAATCGGCCTGCACCACGCCCGGCAGCAAGCGCGCAAGACCGAGTGGGCGCTGTCGCCCAGCATCGACTTAGTGGCGCGCGCCGGACACGAGCGGCTGTCGGGCGACGGCGACTTTGGCCGCGCCAGCAACCGCCAGACCCAGGGCATGGTCGGCGTGCAGCTCACCGTGCCGCTCGATCTGGGCGGCGGGCGCAGCGCCCAGCACGACGAGGCGGTCGCCAAGATCACGCAGGCGCTGGCCGAACGGGATCACGCGCGCCAGCAGGCCTTGCACCAAGCGCGCGCCGCGTGGCTGGGCCTGTCGGTCGGCCGCGCCCAGGTCGCCGCGCTGAAGGCCGCCGCGCAAGCCAGCGCGGCGCGGCTGGACGCCACGCGCACCGGCTACGAGGCCGGCGAGCGCACCACCCTCGATCTGCTGAACGCCGAAAACGACGCCAGCGCCGCCCAACTGGCGCTGGCCCAGACGCGCGTGCAGGTGCAACTCGACGGCCTGCGGCTAGCGCGGCTGGCCGGCGCGCTGGACGAGCCGCGCCTGCGGCGCCTGCAAGAAACCCTCAAGACCGGTCCGCCGCCATAGGACACGGCCATCATTCCATCAATACAAACAAGGAGACAAACCCATGGCACACATCGTCATTCTCGGCGCCGGCATCGGCGGCGTTCCCGCCGCCTATGAATTGCGCGCCACGCTCGGCAACGGGCACCGCATCACCATGGTCAACACGGTGGACTACTTTCAATTCGTCCCGTCCAACCCCTGGGTGGCGGTCGGCTGGCGCGAACGCAAGGCCATCACCGTGCCGCTGGCGCCAGCCATGCGCAAGCGCGGCATCACCTTCATCGCCCAGCCGGTAACGCGCATCGACCCCGACGGCAACCGGCTGGAACTCGAAGACGGCAGCCCACTCGACTACGACTACCTGATCATCACCACCGGACCGAAGCTGGCTTTCGACGAAGTGCCTGGCGCCGGGCCACAAGGCCATACGCAATCGATCTGCACCATCGATCACGCTGAAGCCGCGCGCGCCGCCTACGACCGCTTTTTGCAATCCCCCGGCCCAGCCATCGTCGGCGCGCTGCCGGGCGCGTCGTGCTTCGGCCCGGCGTATGAGTTCGCCCTCATCCTCAGCACCGACTTGCAGCGGCGCAAACTGCGCCGCAAAGTGCCCATGACCTACGTCTCGCCTGAGCCTTACATCGGCCACCTCGGGCTGGCCGGCGTGGGCGACTCCAAAACCCTGCTCGAAAGCGAGCTGCGCAGCCGCGACATCCGCTGGATCACCAACGCCAAGGTCACGCGCGTCGAGGAAGGCCGCATGTTCGTCACCGAGATGGACGAGCACGGCCAAGTCAAGAAAGAACACGAACTGCCCTTCAGCTACAGCATGATGCTGCCCGCTTTTCGCGGCGTGGACCCGGTGGCGGCGGTCGAGGGGCTGTGCAACCCGCGCGGCTTCGTGCTGGTGGACGAGCACCAGCGCAGCCCCAAGTGGCGCAACATCTTTTCCGCCGGCGTGTGCATCGCCATCCCGCCGGTGGAAGCCACGCCAGTCGCCACCGGCGTGCCCAAGACCGGTTACATGATCGAAACCATGGTGACGGCCATCGTCAAGAATATCCAGTCCGATCTGGCCGGCCGCGAAGCCAGCGCGCGCGGCAGTTGGGGCGCCATCTGCCTGGCCGACATGGGCAACACCGGCGCGGCCTTCGTCGCCCTGCCGCAAATTCCGCCGCGCAACGTCAACTGGTTCAAAAGCGGCAAATGGGTACACCTGGCCAAGATCGCGTTTGAAAAATATTTTCTCTATAAAGTGCGCAACGGCTCGTCGGAGCCGATCTACGAAAAGTACGTGCTCAAGGCGCTGGGCATTGAAAGATTGGATCGTTGAGCGTCCAGTATCGAACGTGAGCTATTTCGCGGCCAGGCGCCCGCGCCAAAAGAGGCATCTGAATGCCGTGACCTCAAGAAGGAAAGGTTTCACCCGCAAGGTGATACGTTTTCCTTTTCAACTCACGGATTCAGGAGGCATTCACGCTAAACGGAAAAAACGCCAAACACTGAACTCATCACCAAGGAGAGTAAAGCCATGAGCAAGAGCTACCAGCAAATCATCAACGACACCTCGGCTCAGATCGCCAAGCTGCGCAAGGACATCCCCGAGACAATGCAGGGCTTCTACGCGCTATCGGGTGCGGCGGGCAAAGCCGGAGTGCTGGACGAAAAAACCAAGGAGTTGATCGCCATGGCGCTGTCGGTGGCCGCGCGCTGCGACCCATGCGTGGGCTACCATGCCAAGGCGTTGGTCAAGTTCGGCGCCACGCGCGCCGAGGTGGAAGAAATGCTCGGCATGTGCATCTATATGGGCGGCGGTCCCTCCCTGATGTACGCCGCCGCCGCGCTGGCCGCTTACGAGGAATTCGGCGGCCAGAAAGCCGGGGCGGCCTGAGAACGTGTTCACGATCCCGGCGCGGGCGTGCGGGCGCGGGCTTAGGACGCTCTGCGGCGTTGCAACCCTTGCCAATGACACGGGCCATTGGCTGCGGATTGCGCCTTGCAGCCCATCCCAATCCGCATCCCGCACACCTCACGCCGAGATCGTGAACACGTTCTTAGCCAGAAAGCAACGCCTCGACGCACCAAGTGCGGCATGGCCGTCACAAGGTAAAGCCTTACGGCGGCAGGCGCAGCGCGATCCACGCCGCCAGCGCCAGCAGCACGCCAGCACTGCCGAAGGCGATCCAGTGGGTGCCGAAAGTCTCGAATCCCCAGCCGCCCAGCCAGGAGCTGATCATCGCCCCGATCTGATGCCCCACGTAGGCCAAGCCGTACAG
This sequence comes from Burkholderiaceae bacterium, assembly GCA_031277295.1. GTDB lineage: Bacteria > Pseudomonadota > Gammaproteobacteria > Burkholderiales > Burkholderiaceae_C > Ottowia. Next base: position 3,258 of record JAITMV010000217.1, read on the forward strand.
CACGCCGACCAGCCGCACGCCATAGATATCCGCCAGGATGGCCGAAGACAAAGCGATGCTGCCGGCCCACACCAGGCCACCGACGGCCGCGGCCAAATACAGTTGCCCATGCGTGCCCACCAGCAGCAGCGCAAAAAATCCGATGCCGCGGATCAGGTAAATGGCCGCCAGTATCTTGCGGCGCGGCAGCGCATCCGATATACGGCCCAAAGCCAGCGTGCCAAAAATCGCCACCAGGCCGATCAAACCAATGCCCAGTGAACTGGTGGTGGCGTCAAAACCGTGATCCATCAGCATCGGGATACCGTGCGTGCCCAGCAGATTCATGCTGAATCCGCAGGCAAACAGGCCCAGCGTGACCTGCCAGAACGGCGCCGTGCGCACGGACTGGCCAAAGCTCAAGCGCTCTGTCCGGGATGCGGCTGCCGCGCCGGGACTGACATCGATCTGCTCCGGCAACAAATCGGTGTTCGGCGGCGCCTGCTCGCGAATCACGAACAACGCCACCGGCACCGTGAACACGACAAAGACCGCGGCAAAGCCCAACAGCGTAGTCTGCCAGCCCACGGCTGCGATGGCATAGGTCAGCACCGGCGTCATGATCGCGATGCCGGCCATTGAGCCAGTGGACAAGAAAAACAACGCCATACCGCGCTGGCGCGTGAACCAGCGGCTGATCACCGGCGTCAGCGCTACCGGACTGGTAAAGGCCAGCCCCACCGACAGCAACACGCCAAAAGACAAAAAGAACCCGAATGCATCGCGTGCATTGATCGCCCAGACGACGGAAGCCGCCACGACAGCCGCGCCCAACAGCAACACGAAGCGCGTACCCCATCGCGCCACCAGCACCCCAGCCAGCGGCATCGCCAAGCCATAGCACAACATGCCGATGGCAACGATGCTCGACAACAAACTACGGCTAAAGCCCAGATCCTGCGTCATCGGCAGAAAAAACGGCCCCGTGCCCAAGCGCATACCCACCGTGAGCAAGGTCAACAACGTAGCCGCCGCGACGATGTTCCAGCCAAAATACCAGCCGCCGGTGCGTGATTCAGTCATGAGGTCTGGCCAGAGGCGATGTGTGTCTGTGTGTCGGGCGTTCAGCGTGGAAATCCTATCTGAATCCGTGGCCCCAAGAAATAACCCTGGAAACGGTAGTTGACCGCGCTCGCCAGTGCCGTAATCGGTGTGCCAGGCAAGGCGCGAGGACGCCGCAGGCTACTGCCTGCAAGGACGAGCAACGCCGCATGGCACGGCGAGCGCGGCGCTGGCGAGTGGGTAGCGCCTTCACCCAAATGGTGAGAACAGGCGAAGCCACGAAAGTCAGTATTCATGCGGCTCTCGTGAAGATAACAAGCGGTCAACTGCCGTTTCCAGGTTAAAGGCCCCACCCGCAAGGTAATGCGTTTTGCCTCTTCAACTCACGGATTCAGGTCCTATTTTGGCGCTTTCGGCCTTGTCAGGCACGTTCATGGTCGTGCAAACCCGACTTGGCCGCCCCATAACGACGCCTCATGCAATCCCCGCGGATGAACGCGCCTTTGGTTTGGTATCAGCCGCGAGGTACAAAACGCGGGCGGCATCCGAGCGCATCACGAGCATTTGCCCGGCCCACCAGAGCGCCCAAAACCAGGATTCGCCCCGACCGCGACAGACTGGGTTCAGACGGGATAAGGCGTTGCCCTAAGCTAACACACCCGCCGCCCGCGCCTGCGCATCGGCGTGGTAGCTGCTGCGTACCAGAGCGCCGATAGCGGCGTGGGTAAAGCCCATCGTCTGGGCTTCGCGCTCCAGCATCTTGAAAATGTCCGGGTGCGCGTAACGGCGCACCGGCAGGTGCGCAGTGGAAGGCGCCAAGTACTGGCCGATAGTCAGCATATCCACGCCGTGGGCGCGCAAATCGCGCATCACTTGCAAGATTTCCTCGTCCGTCTCGCCCAAGCCAACCATCAGGCCGCTTTTGGTCGGCACGCCGGGATTGAGGTTTTTGAATTTCTTGAGCAGGTTCAGGCTAAAGGCGTAGTCGCTGCCGGGGCGCGCTTGGCGGTACAAGCGCGGCACGGTTTCCAGGTTGTGGTTCATGACGTCGGGCAAGGCGGCTTGCAGAATGCCAAGCGCGCGGTCATCGCGGCCACGGAAGTCTGGCGTCAGAATTTCAATACGCGTGCCCGGCGAGCGCGCGCGCGTTGCACGGATGCAATCGACGAAGTGCTGGCTGCCGCCGTCACGCAGATCGTCGCGGTCGACGCTGGTGATGACGACGTACTTCAACCCCAGTTGCGCGATGGTGTTCGCCAAATTCAGCGGTTCTTGCGGATCGAGCGGATCGGGCCGTCCGTGGCCAACGTCGCAAAACGGGCAGCGGCGCGTGCACTTGTCACCCATGATCATGAAGGTGGCCGTGCCGTGACCGAAGCATTCGCCGATATTGGGGCAACTGGCCTCCTCGCATACAGTGACCAGCTTGTTGTGGCGCAAGATGTTCTTGATCTCGTAAAAACGCGCTCCGCCGCCGGCCTTGACACGAATCCACTCGGGCTTTTTCAGCGCCGGCCCATCATGGCGTACCTTGATCGGGATGCGCGCCAGTTTGGCGTCTGCTTTTTGCTTGACGCTGGCGTCGTATGCGGGCGCGGCAGAAGAGGTCATTGGAGCGTTCATATTCAAGCCGACAGCAACCGGCTCAGGTGCGCTGCCAATTCGTGCGCCGCTTCGTCCCAGGTCGTGGGCACGCCAATGGTAGCAAGATCGACTGTCCGCAGCCCCGCGTAGCCGCAAGGGTTGATGCGTGAAAACGGCTCCATATCCATCGCCACGTTCAGCGCCAAACCGTGGTACGCGCGGTAGTTGCTGACCTTGATGCCCAGCGCCGCGATCTTGCCCAGGCCGCTGAAGTCCGGCACGGGCGCAGGCGACCCCGACATGCGCTGCCGTGGGCGCTGAGGCAGCATGGCATGGCCACAGGGGTCATCCAGTCGCACGTACATCCCCGGCGCGCCCGCCACCCGGTGGCCAGTGACGCCGAAATGCGCCAGCGTGCGCAGCGCCGCTTCTTCCAGCCGGTAAACGTACTCTTTGACGTACAGGCCGCGGCGACGCAAGTCAATCAACGGATACGCCACCACCTGCCCCGGCCCGTGGTAAGTGACCTGGCCACCGCGGTCAGTCGGCACGACAGCAATCGTGCCCGGCGCCAGCACATGTTCGGCCCGGCCCGCCAGCCCCAGCGTGAAAACCGGCGGATGCTCGCAAATCCACAACTCGTCGCGCCCGTCCGGCGGGCGCGAGAGGGCAAACTCCTTCATCGCCTTGAAGGTGGGCGCGTAATCCACGCGACCCAGAAAGCGCACTTCCACCTACAACACCCAGCGCGCCATCGGATGCGTGCTGAGGGCGCGGTACAGGTCGTCCAATTGCTCGCGGCTAGTGGCGCGCACGGTGATAGTAACGCCCAGATACTTACCACCGCTGCTTTCGCGCAATTCAATGGTAGTGGCGTCGAATTGCGGGTCGAACTGGTTGGCGATATGCGTGAGGGCGCCGACAAAACCGTTTTCGTTGACACCGACCACCTTGATCGGAAAATCGCTCGGAAACCGCAACAGCTCGCGCGAGGCGGCATCGGCGGGGGTGTTGTCGCGGGCGTTGCCGGGTGGAAGCTTGGCAGTCATGGTAAGGCGCGATTCTGACGCAAACCGGCAGCAGCCCCGATCCGGTTCGCGCCAGGATCGCCTTTGCCTTTATCGAGGCAGATGGGCAAAAACAGGCTCATCCTCGCTTGGCTCTGGACACTCTTGGGCGTCCGCCCCCGCCGGGGCCATGCGCACCATGATGCGCATACGAGTGCCCTTGCCGAGCGTGGAGGCCAACTCGACACGGGTGCCCAGCAAAGTAGCCAGCCGCTGCGCCGTGGGCAGGCCCAAGCCGGTGCCGCGTTCGCCGGACAATCCTGGCGGCGGTTCGATCTGAAAAAACTCGTTGAACACGCGCTGCTGAAACTCAGGCGCCATGCCGATGCCGGTGTCGATCACGTCAATCTGGATCAGTTCGCCGCGCTGCCGGGCGCCGACCAGCACACCGCCAGCGAGAGTGTTGCGCAAGGCATTGGTCAGCAAATTGCCCAGAATGCGCAGCAGCATCACGTAGTCGCAATGAACCCAGGCGCGGCTGGAACGCACACGCAAGCGCAGACACTGACGTTCGGCGATGGGGGTGAAATCACGCCGCAGGTCGCCCCACAGCCGCTCCAGCGGAAAATCGCACCAACGCGGTTGCACCGCGCCAGCGTCGATCTGCGACAAGTCCAGCAACTCGACAAACAGCCGGTCCAGCAACTGGATCGACTGGCGGATATGGCCAATGCGTTGCAGGCGTCCCGGATGGGTCTCGCCGCTGGCCAACCCCTCAGAAAACAAAGTCAGCGCGCGCAACGGCTGACGCAGATCATGGCTGGCAGCGGCCAGCAGGCGGGTTTTGGCCTGGCTGGTCTGCTCCAGCAATTCATTCTTGCGCGCCAGCTCAGCGGTAGCCTCGCGGATGCGCTCAGCCAGCAGTTCGCGATGTTCGTGCAAAGCTTGCGCGGCAGCGTTGAAGCCACGCTGCAAGCGCCTCACCTCCAGCGCACCGCCGACAGCCACCCGCGCCGGCTGACCGCCGCCAAGACGGTCAACTGCCCGCGCCAGCCGACCAATCGGAGCGCTGATCGAACGCGCCGCAGCCATGCCGGTAAACAGAACGCCCAACACGCAAATCGCGGCGGTAGCCCAAACACGGCCCCAGGTTTCGCGCTGGAGGGCGCGCAACTCGTCCAGCGCATAATCAACCGTAACCTGACCCAGCGACGCGCCAGCACTGGCGACGATGGGGGCGCTGGCCTGAAGACCGGGCTGGCGGGCAGTATCAGTGGCTTCCTGCGCGGCCAGCAGTTCGCCCGCGCCTGACCAAATCTGCACCTGTTGAATATGAGGCTGAGCGATGCCGCTCTGGGCGATACGCAGCAAAGCGCGACGGTCTTCATCGGCCAGCGGATTTTGCGCCACGGCCGCCAGTTGCTGAGCCACTGCCTGCGCCTGGCTAAGCGCGTGTGCCTGCGCACTTTCCAGATAGCGCAGAGTAGTGTGCGCAAGCAATCCGGCAGAAACCAACAATGCCGGCAGCACAGCCAGTAAAGCCAGTTGCAACGCCAACGGAATGTAGCCGCCAAGGCCAGGCGCGGCCTCATCTGGCAAACTAGCGGCGTCAGGCGATTTCGAAGGCGTCAAGATTTTTGGCATCATTCGAAACTTTCGGCGTCCAACCCTGGAATGGCAGTTGAACACACCCGAGCTAAGCCGTCATCGGGTGGGCAGGCAAGAGCGACGAGGCCGCGCACCCACGTGCGCAGGCGAAGCGCTTTCGCCGCCAGCGCGCCAGAATAGCCAGAACAACGAGGTTTGGGCGGCCTGATCGGGGGCGCAAACACGCTCACCAAAAAAAATCACCGAAATCGTGAAAATCAACGTCCATGCGACGTTCCTGAAGACAACAAGAGGCGGGTCGCCGCTTCTAGGTTCAATATGAACAACCCTGCGTCAATGGCGCGATGAATCCGATTTGCGTTGATATGAGCCAAACTTTTTCCCATGACCGAAGCCGACGCCAACTGATTATTGCAGCCGCGCTGTATCTGCCGCAATCAGCTCTGGTATGGGCAGCGCCGCAAACGGACGCACATGCCACCGACCCGATCCGCTTTGGCATCCTACCCGTTGGCGGCGCGGAATTTTCCAGCGATGCCTGGTTGCCGGTGCTGACCGATCTGTCGCGCCGCCTTGGACGGCCAATCAGCAAACTATCGGTCACGTCCTACAGAGAGATGGAACAAGCGCTTGAGCGCAACGAGGTGGACCTGGCGTTTCTGTCAGGCAAGCTGGCGCTGGAAGCCGTCACGAACCACGCCATGCAGGTCATCGCCCAGATACACACGGGCAACGGCTTATCCGGCTACCGCGCCACGCTGTTGGCGTTGCAAGACGGGCCGGTGCATGATCTGGAAGCGGTGCTGACGCAGCCGAGCCGCTGGCGGCTAGCGCGCGGTGAGAAGCTGTCCGTCTCCGGTTTTATCGTACCCCGGCTGGAGTTGTTTTTGCCGCGTGGCATCGACATAGAAACCAGCTTTCGCGGCCAAATCGTAGGCACGCACCTGCGTACCGCGCTGGCCGTCGCCAACGGCGAAGCTGACTTGGCCACCAGCAACAGCGCCGACTTCGAACGCTTTGCGTTGCAGTTTCCGGCCGAGGCCAAACGTCTGAAAGTGCTGTGGCAATCGACGCTAATCCCCAACGGCGTCATCGTCGTGCGTCTGCCGTGCTGTGCGGCGCTGCGCCAGCAGCTACAGGACTTTTTGACCGGCTACGGCCGCGCCAACGGAAGCCGGAGTAACAACGAACCCGCCATACTCAAAAACCTGCTCGACCGAGGAGCCGGCTTTCTACCCGCCGACAACAGCGCCCTGATCCCGGTGGCTGAATTTATCCGCCACATGAACCTTGACCAGGCCCGCTCAGCCCAATGGATCAACCCAGCCGCGCAGCAAACCCGGCTAGATCGCATCGAGCGCGACTTCGCCACGCAAATGCAGGTGCTGCGGGGACAGTAATCATTTCATTTCTGACGCCTCCGGCCGACAGAGCACTTAAGCGCGGAGACGGTTTTTACCGCGCGCTTTTTCAGCGCGAGCTAAGCTGGCCGGCTCCGGCGAAGCGGTTGGCTTTTTCTTTGTCGGCCCTTTTTTCTTCACCGCCGCCTTCGTCTTCGCCGCCACCTTCGCCACCTTCGCCACCTTCGCCTTCACCGCCACCTTCGCCACCGCCTTCGCCTTGGGCGGCGCGGTTTCAAGGGCCACGCCGAACAGGGCGGCCACATCGACGTCGGCCAGTACGCGGTCGCTGTCGGCGGCGGCCTCGGTAATCGACAGGTCGGCGCTGGCGGAAACCAGCTCGCCGCGCTCGACGCCGCGCAGGGTGAACAGCAAATCCGGCTCGCGGTCGATTCGGGCGCCAACACCGTAGAGCGTGGCCGCGACGTGCTTGCACATATCGGCCCAGTCGGGGCAGGAGCACGACATTTTGATCTCTTTGGGCGCCGGAAACAGCCCATCGGCAGGGCGGCAGACCCGCTCCATCACGTGTTTGGAAAACTGGCCTTGCAACAGCTCGACGATGGAGTTGACCGAGCCGGCGCAGTCGGCGCAGATGGCCTTCCAGCGCGTCCGCGCGGCGACGGCGATGTCGATCTCGACCTCATAAATCTCCGAGCCGCTGACCAGCGCTTGTACTTTTCCGCGCGCCAGTTGCAGGTCAATCACCGAGCCGTTGTTGACGTAGGTGCGCCCGCGCGGCAACCGGTTGGCAAAGTCGGAATAACGCTCCAGGTTGTCGCACCACGCCTTGCCCCAAAAGTTTTGGGCAATCTTGCGCCCCTCGATGACCACGGGCGCAACAATGCGGCCCTGTTTCTTCAGCTTGGCGACCCGTTTGGCCGCGTTGGCGCGCCGCTGCGCGACGGGAACGTAGGGCGGGTATCCCCAGTAACTCATGTCATCTCCTTGGTTGCGTCGTTTGGATGATCTCTGCCCAGTTCACGCTCGATGTCTTCAATGCTGGGCAAACTGCTTTGCAAGGTTACAGGCAGGGCGCGGGTCAGCTCGAAGCTGGATACGCCAATCGGTTTGTCCATGCCGCGCAGGGCGTACTCAGCCAGTACGCGGTTGGATTGCTGGCACAGGATCAGGCCGATGGTCGGTTTGTCGCTGCCGTGGCGCAGTTGGTCATCCACGATGTTGCAGTAAAAATTCATCTTGCCCGCGTATCCCGGCTTGAAATCACCACGCTTGAGATCAATGACCACGTAGCAGCGCAGCTTGAGGTGGTAGAACAGCAGGTCGATGTAAAAATCCTGCTCATCCAAATCGACATGGTATTGTCTGCCGACGAAAGCAAAGCCCTGGCCCAACTCCAGCAGGAATTTTTCCAGATGCACGATCAGGCCGGTTTCCAGTTCACGTTCGTGAAATCCAGTTTCCAGCGTCAGAAAGTCGAACAGATACGGGTCCTTCAACGTTTGTTGCACCAGATCGGAATCAGGCGCGGGCAAGCGCAACGCAAAGTTGTTGACCGCGTTGCCCTGCCGTTGGTGCGCGGCGCTTTCAATCTGGATCAGCAGAATGTTGCGGCTCCAGCCGTTTTCGATGGCGGCGCGCATGTACCACTGACGGGTAGCGGGATCCTTGACCTTGGCCATGAGTTCGGCGTGGTGGCCCCACGGCAGCGACAGCAGCAGATCCGGCGGGAACCCTGGCCTTGGCGGCATGGCCGGAACTTGTGCCACGGGTTGTGGCAAAACCCCGGCAGCAGGCTTGGGATCCGGTTTTGCCACAAGCCGTGGCAAAACCTCGATATCCAGAATCAAACCCGGGTATTCACGGTAAAACGCCAGCATCCGGTTGATATTGCGTTCGGAAAACCCTTGACCTCGGGCAGTTCGTTACACAGGTCACGAGCAAGACGGGGAACAACAGCCGTGCCGTATCCTTCTTGCTGCTGACTGGTTTCAATGATCCGGCCAACGCTCCAGTACAGACGAATCAACTCGGCATTGACCGACAGCATCGCCCGCGTCTGGGCATGTCGGACACGTTGTTTGATGTCGGCCAGTAGCGCGGGGTAGTCATTGGGTAAGGGTTGGCTCACTGTTTTTTCTCTCCTTCAACTTTCCGCTTGCGCTTTCAAAAGACGTTGGCGATGTGGCGGGAAATAGTGGATTTGTCACGCCCCAACAGATCGGCAAGCTGGTTCAGGGAGAGCCAGACCATCTCTCCCGTCAGCCGCACATCAATGGCGGGCGAATCGCCGCGCTGGTACAAAATAACTTTACCACTTGGTTTTTCGTTCACGTCAAATCCTCCCCGGCCTCTTTCAAGGTTTGCTCGATTTCGCGCCGCAGTTCTTCCCGGTCTGGCAGATAAAGCTGGTATTTCTGCACGAAAAGCTGGCTGTTCATCTGGTAGGTGGCGTATTCCACCAGCAGTTCATCCTTGTTGCGGCTCAAAATGATGCCAATGGGTGGCTGGTCTTCCGGTGTGTTTTCTTCCTTGGCGAAGTAGCCCAGATACAGGTTCATCTGCCCGATGTCGTGGTGCTGCACTTTGCCCATTTTCAGGTCGATCAACACGAAACAGCGCAGGATGCGGTGATAGAAAACCAGGTCAACCCTGAAATGCGTGTTGTTTACCGTGATGCGGTATTGCCGTCCGACAAAGGTAAAACCCTTGCCCAGTTCCAGCAAAAATTGTTGCAGGTGCTGGCTCAGGGCAGCCTCCAGTTGCGTTTCCGACACCTGCCAAGGTTCCGGTATCTTTAGAAACTCAAAGATATACGGCTCGCGCAACAGGTCTTGCGGCTGCGCGACGGCCTGCCCCTGCCGGGCCAGTTGCAGGACGCCCGCTTTGTCCTTGCTGGCGGCCAGGCGCAGGAACAGGGAGGAGGCGTATTGGCGTTTGAGTTCTGGCACTGACCAGCGTTCGGCGATGGCCTCTTGCTCATAAAAGCTGCGTTCCAACGGGTCGTCCATACGGATCAGTTCCACATAGTGCGACCAACTCAAAAAGCCAGAAGGCTTCTGGCTTTTTGAGTAGAGCAGGTAAAACTGTCTCATGGAAATCAGGTTGGCGCGGCTAAAACCCTTGCCGTGGCGCAGGCGCAAATCAGCGGATAGCCGCTGGATCAGCCCCGCGCCATACTCGGCCCGGTCCTTGCCGCCTTGCTCGAACTCGACAATCTGCCGGCTCACCTGCCAATAGGTTTGCAGCAAATGCGTATTGACGGCGGTAAACGCGGCGGCGCGCCCCGTGGTGTAGGTGTGGGAGATTTGCTCCAGTAAATCCTGATAGCTGGCGTTGTGTACAGGTGTGCTCATCATGTGCGCTCACGCTTGGGGTTTCGGGGTAATCGCCGCGCTTTCAGCTTGCAAATACGCCAGCGCGGCGGCTTCGGAGGTTTCGATGGCGATCTGATTTCCGGTTGATGGCATCGTTTTGGGTGCCGTCCATCCCGCACTGCCGGATTTGGCAAGATCGCGCACGGTGCGGAAACCGTCCGCAGTTTCTATCATTTTTCCGTGAGGCGGTAGGCTCATGGCGGTAACGAGAAAAATGGCGGTAAGGTGAACAACAACTTTCATCACAAATATTTTTGCAACACCGCATTTTTACGCACCGGCGCGCTGTTAATTACGGCTTCGGCTTCGGCTATTTTTCGCTCCAGCGCCTCAATCTCGGCGACGAATTTGCGTTGAACTGTCAGCGTTGACACAGGGACTTTGAGGTTGCGCATCTTGGTAGCATTGATGTTATTGGTTCCGCCTGATTTCACAACCAAGCCAACCATTTCTTTGCGGAAACGCATGGAACTCATCATGTAGGCAAGAAATTGTGGAAACACTTTAGTTTGATCCGGCGTAGTACGCACTAGATACGAGGCATAACAGTAGTCACCTTCCAAGTCGAACCGACCAACCTTGCCGATATGCTCAAGACTTCCATTGGAACGGATAAATAGCAAATCGCCACGATTGAGTTTATACTTGGCAAACTCGTCGGCAGAAATATCCGCATATTTCATTGCCCCGTTGTCCACCATGCGCCCAGCCACGATTTCGTTCATGCGGAAGATGCGGTAGCCCCGGCCTTCTTCGTTCATCTTCTCGTTCAGACCGTATTGAATTGCAAGCGCCAGCGAATCGACCGTTTGCCTTGGCGCGTTCGAGGCGTAAATGGCCTCAACTTTGGCGTCTATGGATTGCCGGGCGGCGGCAAGCGCGGCTTGCGCTTTGTCTGTTTCGGCATCGATGGCTTCGCATTCGGCGACGATTTGTTGTTGAATTTCCGATGGGGGAAACGGCAAACGCCGAAGACCAAGTTCACGGCTTGTAATAGATTCAAAAGTGGCTCCTGAGCTTCCTCTGAACTCATCTTTATGATTTGCGATGTATTCGAAAAGAAATTTCCCGAGAACTCTCTTTGTCGGCCTAAGTGCCGCAAGTCCTCGCCCAATACAAATTTCCTTGAAGGGATTCATATTTACATCACCCACTGGTGCGCGGACGGAAAACAAAATGTCTCCCTTTGCCGAAACCTTGTTCGCCTTGGTTGTCCATGTAGTTGGATCGCTTAATTGTCTATCGCCAAAATCTTTCTTGCCTTGGTAGAACGGCAAGCCATTCTTGATGGTGTTGTAATGTTCTGATTCAGGAGATTGCCCCGCAATGATTTCTACAATGTCATCTAACGATTGCATAGGCCATTTGCTTTGCTGTGCCTCCTTTTTTACAGAAAATACAATTTGCTTTTCAAAATCAGTACGCGAAAAATCCAGCAAATCCACCAATCGCACTGTCGTCGCATATTCACTCAATGTCGCCGGAATCGCCGCCACCACGCCATCAAAATTATCCGCAATCAGCCGATTGAGCTTGTCCGCATTGCGCCGGTCGGCTTCATCGTACAGCGCGGTGATGATGTTTCCGTTGCCGTCCCTGATAGTCTGGATGCCTTCATTGCCTTTGGCGTCGCTCCAGCCATAGCCCAGAAACTTGCGTATCGCCTTGGTTTCCGTGGGGCTGCGAATCAGCAATACCGGATTAGGCTGATCGGACACCATGACGAAGTGAAACAACTTGTCGCGCTCAATGGTTTGCACAAAGGCAAGATAGCGCCGGTTGATTTCTGCGGTCTGTTCTTTTTCAGACAGCGCCTTGAACCACTTAGCTTTGTAAAGCGTGGCGACTTCGGCGCTGGCATTGAACTTGTCGATGTACGCAGCAAAATGGCCATGCCCATCCCAAGCGCCTTCCATAGCGCCTTTAAGCAGCGTCTTGTAATCGTCCGGTGGCACGCCGATATGCGCAGCATAGGCGTCAATCAGATGCTCATCTTTATAAACGGGTTGGTTTTCATCAGTACCAAACCATTCATCCACGCGCTCGCGGTAATGGTCGGCGGCTTCCGGCGCTGTGCGTTTGCGGCGCAAGAACAGCGTGACGGTATTGGTGCCGGTCTTGCCGAAAGTGCCGCTGCCAAACTCGGCAATGGCGACAATATCGAAATATTGAATCAGAATTTCACGGGTGCGCACATACACGCTGCCGCCATTGGACAAAATGGACGCGGGCAAAATAATGGCGGCCACGCCGCCCGCCGCCAATAATTGCTTGGCGCGTTCGACAAAAAAAGTTTCGATGCTGTTGGCGGTTTCGGCGTCCTTGATGGTCTCGGCCAGCGCATAAGCGGGGCGTTCTTCTTCCGGCAGCGTATCGAAAAAGCCGCGTACACTATACGGCGGATTGGCAACCAGCAGATCAAAACTGCCATCGCGGATATCCGGGAATGCCGCATGGTGTTTCACCAGCGCATCGCCGTAGCAGATGTTGATGTATTTCTGCCCGTACATGAAGGCCGAGACCTTGGCGACTTTCGACAGGCGGTATTCTTTTTCGATGCCGTAAATGGCTTTATGCCATTCATCCAGCGGCGCATCGGCTGGCAACAAATCATGCAACTGCGAGGCCAGTTCCGTCAAAAAATGCCCCGCGCCGCAGGCGTAGTCAATCGAGCGCAGCGGCTTTGCCGAACTTTTCAGCAAGGATTCCAGCGGCAGACTGCTTAAAATAAAACGGCAAATGGGGCCTGGCGTGAAAAACTGTCCCTCGCTTTGCTTCACGCCACGGTCAAGAAACCCCTCGAACAGATCGCCCAGAAACTGATTGTTTTGATGGCCGCCGGTCAGCCGGATGTCTTGCCACATTTGCAGGATTTTCAGCAGAACATCGGCATTCTGGTAAAACAGCCGCTCGTTGTGTACGTCGATAAACGAAAAATCGTTGTTGGTAAAGAATTTCTGCTGCAAAAATAAATTCCACACGGTGTTTTGCGTGGCATCCGGGTTTTGCTTGATGTAACGCATGGCATTGAGCACGGCGGCACGATCAATGTAGGTGATTTCCTCGCCCAGAAATTCTTTCATCCCGGCCTGGTAAAGCTGTTGCAGGCGGTCGAGCAGATCAAAATGGGTATCGTAGGCGACGCCCTTCCAGTAAAACTTGAGGTCTAGCGGATGGCTGGTTTCATCAACCAGCTTGCACAGAAACAGATTGACCAGTTTGTCGAAGGCGTTTTCACGCCCGGAGACGTTGTGCTGGCGCAGAATGGTGGCGAACTCGTGGTATTTTTTCTGTTGATCGACCGTGGCGATCACGTTCAGATCAGCCAGTGAATATTTCTCCTTGCCAATTTGATAGGACTGAATGTTGTCCTCGAAAATGCCTTTGGTGGTGTAGTCGAACTTGTAAGTATCGCGCCAGACGGCAAACCTTTCTTTAACGTCCGTCGCATCCTTGAAGCTGCGAAATTGCGGATTGGCGGCAAGATAATCCGGGTTGTCGCGGTGGGCGATGACATGGCTGGTGTACACGAGCGCGCCATTGATCCAATCTGCTGTGTACAAACAAAGAAACTGGGTTTCGGCAATTTGCTGAGCATAGCTGAAAAGCTGGTCGCCGTCGCGCTTTGTGGCGTTCCAGGCGCTGGTGAACTCGCGCCCAGCCGTCTTGCATTCGATAATGAGCAGCGGCTTGCCGTCAAAATTCTTGATGAGAATATCGGCGCGCCCGCCGCTGGCGCCGTGGCCTAGCTTCCACTTGGGTTCCAGTTCTATGTGTTCCGGCTTGTAGCCTTTTTCCAGCAGCCGGTGGACGCATTCAAGCACCACAAAATTTTCGTCGGCTTCAAAGTTGCAGGTCTGACGTTCGTTGACAATCAACCCGGCGGATTCAGGATAGCTGATCGTTTTTTTGACGAAATTTACCTCGATGAGGGCATCGCCAATCGTCTTGCTGTGGGTTGCGCCTTTTTTCTGGAAACCAAGGGCGGCCAGCAGATCAGGTAGGTTGTCGGATGTCAACATATATGGATTTCCAATTCCATTGCAGGGGCAAGTCAATAATGAATCACCGCGCGAATCGACTTGCCCTCGTGCATCAAATTACTTGCTCACACCTGCCCCATCGCCGCATCCAGATCCAGCCGCACCAGTTCCATCAGTTCGCGGTCGCCCAGTTCGGTCAGGTTGATTTCGCCGCCGCCGCCAAGCAGTTGCTCGGCCAGTTCGCGTTTGGATTCGATCAGCGCGTCGATGCGTTCTTCGATGGTGCCGCGGCAGATGAATTTGTTGACCAGCACGTTGCGTTTCTGGCCGATGCGAAACGCGCGGTCGGTGGCCTGGTTTTCGACCGCCGGGTTCCACCAGCGGTCGAAGTGCACGACGTGCGAGGCCGCCGTCAGAGTCAACCCCGAGCCGCCGGCCTTCAACGACAAAACGAAAAACGGCGCGCTCTCGTCGTCCTGAAAAGTCTGTACCAGTTGCCGGCGTTTGGCGACCGCGGTGTCGCCGCTGAGTGACAGGCCGGGGCGACCAAACGCCTGCTCCAGTTCGGCGCACAGCGGCGCGATGATTTCGGTGAACTGCGTAAAGACCAGCAGCTTTTCCTGCCGGCTGGCGATGGTGGCGGCAATTTCGGCCAGCCGCGCGAACTTGCCGCTGTCCTCGGCCGGCCAGCGCTCGCCCCCGCCCAGGCCGTGGGCGGCGTGGTTGCAGATTTGCTTGAGGCGCATCAGCGTTGCCAGCACCTGCCCGCGCCGGCTCATGTCGTCGGGCGCGGCCTTGAGTTGGCGCTCGAAGGCGTCCACCGTGGTCTGATACAGCGCCGCCTGCTTGCGCGTGAGGCCGCACCAGGCTTTGATCTCGGTTTTGTCGGGCAAATCGGCAATGACGCTACGGTCGGTCTTCATGCGCCGCAGGATGTAGGGCGCAACCAGCTTGCGCAGCGGCGCATACGAAGGCGGCGTTTGGCTGGCCAGCCGTTTGGCGAATTGCTGAAACGCCTTGGCCGAGCCGAGCAGGCCGGGGTTGAGAAAGTCGAAGATCGACCA
>JAITMV010000247.1 GCA_031277295.1 Burkholderiaceae bacterium
GGCCTTGAAAACGCTGGCCGTTGGTGGATACCAGTGGCCGTTGCTGGAATGAAAACAGGGGCAAAAGCCCCTGTTTTCAACAGCTTACAGAACTCCGTGGACGTTCGTGGATGTCTGTAGAAAGTTATTTGGAGCGGGAAACGAGACTTTCCGTTACCCAGCCAGCCCCTTGATTTCATTGGAGAAGTCGGGGCACCCCACTAGGATTAAGCACTAAATTATGTACTACTTCGGTGAGTCAGTCAATAACGGATGTGAGTGGATATGCTGGTGGGTAAGCTCCCTTACTGATCCGATGACGAAAAGCTAAATGCTCAGAGAAATCGTCAAGTATCCAGTCCAGACCGAAGATTGCGGTGGAATCGTCATCATTGATGGCGTCTTCGATTTCTCCACGGGCAAAAACGGGGCTTCTATGCCGGGCAAGTCGTCCCAGGTTATCTCCTTGGTTCGTCTAATCTCCATTGTCTCCATCTCAGCGCCGGATCAGTGCGGCTTTCTTCTGCGGCGGAGCCGGTATGTTTGTTTGCCCAGAATGGGCATCCAGAGTTGGACGGGGCGGAAGATAGAAAACTCGCCGCTGGTCTTCAAGAGTCAATACGGCGATCAATGAATAAGATGACGGCGTAAACCGCATTGTTGACTGACGCACGGGCAGGTCTGCGATGAGATGCCGGGAACGAGTCGTTGTGGCTCGAACCTTGGAGACTACTCATGACAAACCATCAAACCGGCCACGCTCCGCAAGCGCATAGCGCCTTGTTCAGCACGCCCACCGCGCTCATACTCGATCACCGCCTCACGCCGCTGGAACGCAACGGTTGGCAGGTCTTGCGCATGTTGCGCGCCACGGACGGCTTGAGCCAATTAGCAAGCATGGGGCAACTGCGCCGCTATCTCACCTCCACGCCGTTGGGCCAGCGCGCCGGATACGAAACAGCGTGGCGTGTGCTGACCGTATTGCGGTTGACGGGCTGGATTAGTTTGGCGGGGCAACACTGCGACCCCATGACCGGCGACGTTCTCAGCGCGTTGTATCAGGTGCATGACAGCGCCTTGAACTTTGAACAGGCATGTACGCTCGATGCCAGTCTGCCGCAATTGCTGCAAGCCTCCGTCGGTCACGAAAACAATCAGGTGGATCGCATCGCCATCCACATTCAGGAAAATCTTGCACGCGCCCCCGTGGTAGCCGCTGGTGAGGCTGAACAACGGCGCCATGACGACGATGGTCCACCCGCGCCCAAGCCAATCCAACCCGCGAATCAGAGCGTGCCTTGCGATACTGCCAACGAACCAAGTGTTTCACCACAGACCGCCACTGCCCACCAGACAACCGACACGCAAGCCAGTACGTATACGTATCCGTATTTATATAAAAACATACGTACTACGTACCTCGCGCACGCGCACGCGCACGAAAACGAGGCGAGTTATCCACAACGCCTGGCTTCGTCAGCATCCAGCGAACGCGGAAACGCGAATTCGGTCTCCGATTCGGCGTTATCACTCCTGACATTACCGCCATGTCTGAACAACGCCAAAGCCGATCAGAAGCGCGACGTGCGGATCGCGTTGCGACGGCTACCGCTCCAGCAACGTCAAGACGTGCTGGACGAACTGCAAGCACGCAGTCAAGGCGGCAGCATTCGCAATATCGTCTCGTACTTCTTCGGTCTGATTCGGCGGGTTTTCAGGGGCGAGTTTCACTTGTGGGCAGGTCGCAAACCGGAGCAGGCGGCGACAATGCCCGCAACTGCGCCACAAACCGCCCCGCGCCCGCTTCAAGCGGCCAGCACGGCGTCGGCGAACTCAACCGCTCCACGCGCCCGCACCCGTCCTCCATTGGAGCCGAAACCCGCATCCCCTGAAGTCGCACGCGCGCACCTTGATGAAATTCGCCGAAGGTTGAGTATGCCCGTGCACGTTGGCGATGCTCTGGCGCAGGTCATGCAGGCCAAAAAGTGGCAAATACGCCCCGCATGAGGATTTCGCGGATACCGATCAACGGGCGTTACCAGCGACGACTGAGCGCCAAAGGAGGCTCCGGCGTCTGACTTCTGGATAGCCTGCGAGTTTTTTTACATCACTGATGTAGCTCCGAGGACGGCTAATGAGTGATGTTTTCGTGGTCGTTCCAGGTCGGCGTCTGTGACTGGCCGAACCCAAATCGCAGGCCGATGGCGCGGAGGGCGTACCTTGCCGCCGCGCCCGTCTACGCGCTGGCGGCGTCAATCAGGATCGTATGCCGATAGGCGTTGGGACAATAGATTTATACCATTGGTATAGAGCCACCAGCATCCACTGGCACCCAATTTTCCCCGAAGTTGGGAAGGCACCCTGTTACCAAACAGGACTGCGGCAGCGTCCATGCTCGCCGCGCTGGCTATACCGTTCAATTTCTGGATGTCCGTGGAATCTGGACCAGTGGTTCAGATTCCACTAACGTCCAAGGGTCAGTTAATGGAACTGCACCACTGGTGCAACTCGGCTAGTCCGCATCGTCCTGCAAAATCGTTTCGTAGTCTTGGCCACCATAGAAAACGCCGATGATCGACACCAAACCATCAGTCACATCAAAGGCGATGACGGCGCGCTTGCGGTAGTGGGTGATGCGAAGCCCTGGCCGCACGTCATCGCGCCGGGTGCCGCGATGGGGGAACGTGCTTAGGCTTGTGCAATAGGAAACAATGGCGTCGGTGTATCGCGCCGCAATGCTAGGTGAAGCCGCCGCCGCGATAAAGCGATATAACTCGACAAGCTGTTCTTCGGCCTCCGGCGAGAAGACGACTTTGTAGCTCATTGCGCCTTGGCATATTCGGCGGCAAGGCGGGCGCGTACTTGGTCAAGCGTGACCGCACGGGACGGATCGGCCTTCAGCGCGTCATAGGCGGGCGCGACTTGGCTGTAAAGCCACGCCTCCACGGCACGGTCCCGCGCCAGCAGCACTCGCAGGCCATCGCGGATGACCTCGCTTTCGCTGGCGTACTCGCCCGCCTTGACCTTCATTTTCACCACGTCGGCCATGTCGTTGGGTAGAGTGATGCTGAGCTGTTGAGTGGTTCGCATGGTAGCCCCTCGGATCACTTGATAGGATTTAATCCTATCACAAAGAAAACCGTCCTGCTTACCATCATCGGAAACGGAAGGCTGTCTGTTACGTTATCCCCAGGGTATAGAGCCACTGGCATCCACGGGCACCCATTTTTCGCGCTGACTGAGCAGCGCGGCTATCGCTTCTCCCTTGCCCGCGTCGGCATGACAGGGGCACCTTGTCGCCCGACACGGGCAAACGGCAAGGCCGCAAAGCCGCGCCATTGCCGCAGCGAACACTATTTTTCACCGCCGCGCCGCAACCGGGGCCGTCACTGCTGGCCGCCACAGGCCGCAGTGACGGCCCCGCGCAACGCCGCAACAATACGGGCAAAGCGCGATTCCCATTGTGTGCCGCCTATGTGACGATGGCTCCCTATACTGATCGCACAGTTGCCAAGCCCGATGGGCTTCATACATCGGCAAGCCAAGACGCAGATTCCTTTTAGCGTCTGACCCGCAAGGGTGGAATCGCCAAGCGTGCCCCGGCTCATCTCGCACGCTGCCCCTACCCATCGGGGGAGCCATATTTATCTTCGGCTTCACGCCATCTTTTTCGCGCCTACGGCGCTCGTCTCTCGTGGCTTGTCTTTGCGTGCAATACGCAAGGCTACCCGCATTTCTTTTCTCACTCACTGCAACAGGAGGACTTTTCGACGCCTATGGCCTCGTCATCCCGCTTGACCCGCAATACCTCCGCCCGCTCTTCCCGCAGGAAGTAAGGCGGATGCCTCATTGGAGGAAATGGCATTTCCTGACTGCCATGCCCTTGCCCTCACGGGACTCCGCTTTATGCGGACTGGCATTAACACTAACCAAAGATTTTCAGGAAAGCAGGCTACACGGTAACACCGGCAATGACGAACACGCCCGGAGGCGAAAGGCGAAGCGATGGACAATTTGACGTATGAGTTGCGGCAGCTTTGCAACCGCAACCGCGACGGCGGCCACACCACGCAGGCCGACCGTATGCGTTCGCTGGGACTCATGGCGCGACAACTGCACGAAATGGGATTTCGGCGGATGGGTGCGGCATCGCTCAAACAAAAGCATGTGCGGGCCTTGCTCGACCATTGGCAGGGCAAGGGCTTATCCGCTGGCACCACGAAGAACTACATGGCGCATCTGCGCTGGTGGGCGGAAAAGACCGGCAAGACAGCCCTTTTGCCGAACGACAATGCGGCCTTGGGCATTGCTGACCGGCAATACGTTACCAATGTCAGCAAAGCCAAGACGCTGGACGGGAATCTGGATCGCATCACCGATCCCTACGTCTCCATGAGTCTGCGACTACAGGCAGGGTTTGGGCTACGCCGGGAAGAAGCCATCAAGTTCCAGCCGGGATACGCCGATCGGGGCGACCATATCTCGCTCAAGGGGTCATGGTGCAAGGGCGGTAAGGAGCGCAGCATTCCGATTACCGAGCCGGAACAACGCGAACTGCTACAGACCGCACATCAGTTGGCCGGTTCCGGCTCGCTGATTCCGGCGCACAAAAGCTACAAGGAGCAGCGGCAAACCTACGATGGGCAATGCAAGGCGGCGGGATTAAAAGCCATGCACGGCTTGCGGCATCAGTACGCCCAGGCTCGCTATGAAGTCTTGACCGGGTGGAAAGCGCCAGCGGCAGGCGGGCCTTCGTCCAAACAACTGACACCCGCGCAGCGCGTCCAAGATCGTCAGGCGCGACTAACGATCAGCCGCGAATTGGGGCATGAACGGGAACAGATAACAGCGGTGTATTTGGGGAGATAGGATAGGAGCCGCTTCCCGTTACCCCTTCAAACCCTGTCGTTTTCTTCTTCGTCTAGTAAATAGGTGAAGAAGTCGCTGAAAGCCCTCCATGTTTCTGGTTCTCGCGCTAACGGTTCTTTACCTAGCCTTGGCGCATCAATCGCATCACACCAAATTACCCGGCCATCGCTACAGTCAAGCACCAACAAGCTTTCTGGCGGCTCCCCAAGAACAAGAAATTTCTCAGGCAGGCCAATACTATCCCTAAGTCGCTTCGTTTCGCTTAGCACATTCGTTGCAGGTTCACATGCGATTGCATGTAGTGGCAACACTGCTATACCACTTCCATCGAAAAACTTTGTAGCCGACAAAAAATCATGCGGAAGAGAAAGATTCAAATCACTTTCTAATTCACACAAATAATTTTCCTCTGCGGGATGCAGACCGTTTAGTTTCTCGTAGCGAATTTTCAATTGATCCATGTTAAACATGCGACCTTAGTTACTCAGATTTTTCCCGCGCCACTGCCAATACTCTCTAGTATCCACTGAGAAAGCACGTCTATCAATCGGATAAAACGGATGCGGCGCATTTTTACCGTAAAGACTATGAAGTGCATCTTGCCCTGGCTTGCCAACGCCATGATACCGGGTACTTGCCTCGATCAGCGCGCCGCGAGAGTCCTGGCCAATGTGATGAAGCGTGGCGAAACTGCCGTCCGAAAGTTCTGGAGCGAAGCCTTTCGAGGCCGCTTCAGCGTTCGTCTTTCCAACAAAGTCTCCTGGACCATTTTTACGAACCAAACCCCAATCAATATCATTTCTTTGGATTACCGAATAGGTCTGATTTGTGCCTCGTGGACGGGTGGCAGACCACTCAGTTCGCGTCGTAAATACAGCATTATCCGCAAACGTCTTCCAGGGGCGTCTTACCGAGGCCGCAAGCGCGGATTCTTGAGCCAACACTCGCGCGCCCTTCGCCGTCTTCGCCAATGTTGCCGCGCCTTTAGCAAGCGTTCCGACAGGCACAAGGATTGACGCAATCGACCCCGCCCGCTGCGCGTCGTTCTTGATATCGAACAAGTCGCCAACCTGCCCCTTCTCGCGCATCTGCTTGGCCGTGCCCGCCAGCGTGTTCGCTGTGACAATGTCTCCGCCTTCGTATGCCTTCATTGCAGCCATATCCATTAGCTGCGCCATTTGTGTAATTCCCAACTGCTGCTTCTGCATCAGTAGATACAAGTTGGCCATGTCCGTAGGCAGGTTACCTATACCTTTGAGGACACCCCAGAAGAACTCGCTCTTGTCATCCCATGCCGCATCAGCCATGCGCTTTGTCGCATCCCACGCACCAGAAGCCATGTCCTTGGTTTTCTGCCACAGTGAACGCGGGTCATTGGCGGCGTCGATCAAGGCTTGCAGCGCGGCGTTTGGCGCTTCCGTCGGAATGGGCGGCACCACTTCCGACAAGTCCAGCGTTACCGGGGTCATCGTGTCGGGCGCGGTGTTGTAGTGAACCGCGTTCACCTCGAACACCTCCGCGCCCAAGGTGATGTCGCCCGGCGTCAATCGGATGTAGCTGTCGCCGCCGTGCAGCAGCACCTCGTCCGTCGCCTCAATCGTGATCCGGTTGGCTTGCTCCGTGATCTCCAGCTTGGCGACCAGATGCAGGTTCTTCTTCAAGGCCGTGATGTCGATGTCGTCGGCATACGAAACGAGCTTGACCCCAAGCCGGTAGGCAAACATGCGGATCGCGTCGTTGGCTGACGCCAGCAATTTCTTCCCTACACTCAGGCTGGTGTGGCCGCCGCTGGTGATTGCTGTGTGCTCCTGGCTATGCAGGTGCGTGGTGCCCGCCACCGTCGCGCTCAAGCCTGCCGAAGACGCCATCACCAGATGCGGTTTCGAGGGGCCAGCCAAACCGTCTTTGCCCGTGTCCCCGATTTCCTTGGTTTGCTGCTTCAGGTTTTCGCTGACACTGCGCTGGTCGTCAGCGTCGAAGGCTTCGCCCTGTACCGCCATCGCCGCCAGCGTGTCGTGCTGCTGGTCGGCTTGCTCCAGGCGCTGAGTGGTCTCGCCGCGATCCATCGCTTGCGAACTGGCCCCGGAACGCGGCTCTGCCGTAATCAGCAATCCCCGGTTGGCGCGCACTACGCCCCAGGCTTGAGTCGCCAGCTCGAAGCCTTCGCCTCGCGCCGTGCCCCGGCCTTCATAACCGTTGATGTGGGTGTTGAACCCCAGCACTAGCCGCGATTGCGCGTGGTCGCTGGTGATCTGCGCTTGCAACTGCCCCGGCGTGTCGTCCGTGACCACGCTGTTGCCCGCCAGCGTCTGGCGGCTAGCGTCCTGGCTGCGCCAGCCGGACAGCACTTCGTTCTTCGGCAGCTTCCACGCCGGTTGATGCCACTGGTTGGTCTGGCTGCCCGTGACATAGGGCTTATCCGGGTCGCCGTCCTGGTACTCGACCTCGATTTCATCGCCTTCGCGGGGTATCCAGATCGCGCCATAATCCGCGCCTTGCCAAGGCCGCATGACCCGCAGCCAGCAACTGCTGTCTTGATTGGGGTAGCCCTGACGGTCCCAGCCGAATTTCGCTTTCACCCGGCCATAAGCATCGGTCCATATCTGTGTCTGATCCGGCGCGGTGACGATGGCTTTTTCCGAATGGGCGCGGGGCTTCTTGGCCTTCTGCGGCGTGCGGTAGAACTGATCGGCGGGCTGCGCTGTGAAGCGGATGCGGCACTGGTAGATCGCACCCGCCGAGCCGCTTTGCGAGTCGATGTCTACATTCTGAATGTCGAGCTTGATGCCCGTCACCAGATAGTGACCATCGCCGGGGCTAAGCGGGTAGTCGGTCAAGGTGAACACATAGCCGGTCGTGAGTCCTCGCAAGTTACCCTTGCCCTTGATGCGCAGGGACTTCCCGCGATGGGCCTCGACCTTGATGCGGGCCAGAATGTCGCCTTCGGTTTTCCAATCGTTGGGCTTACCTTCCAGCCCCATTGCTCCCGCGAGCGGTTGCGTGTAATCACCCCAAGCGTATTCTTCAGCGTTATCGAACGAAGACTCGCTGTACCAGTGTTGCGTTACGTCGATGCGTGTTTGCGAACGGGTGTAGTCGTAGTCGTTGAGCATCACCCGTCCCGTGGTCAGGGCGCGCGGGACTTTCAGCTCGTGGATGTGTTCTTCGTCGATGCGCTGGCCGCGGCGTTCACGGTAGATCACCGTGGCATAGGCCGGGCCGTGACGCTTGAAGGATGTGGGGTTGTCGCACAACACCAGCGTGCGGCCGTCCATGAAGTAGCTGATGCCCCATTCCTGCCAGAGGCGGTCAAGATAGGCGTAATCGGTTTCCCAAAACTGGCGCTGGTAGTCGCGCTTTGGATAGGGTTTGTTATTCGGCCCTTTCAGGCGGTACTCAACGAGGAACGGATAGGGTTGCAGGACATTGGCGGTGATTTCCAGCACGGACAGGTTTTGCCAGATACGGCTATTGCGCGTCAGGGCGGTCAAGTACAGCCACGGGCGCAGCCGCAGCCGGTAGAAGCCGCGCCGGTCATCAACCGATAGACAGCGGACTTCGGTAATCAGGCCCGTGATTTCGCGCGCGTCCGCGCCGATGTTGACCCCGCCGCCTAGCGCCCAGGTGCCGTTGCCCTCGAAGGCTATGGAAATCGTGGCTTCCGTTCCCAGGAACGCATCTACGTCGACGGTTTTGTAGAGGTCGCTGACGTACAGACCGTTAAGCTCCTTCGTCGAAACGTCCACCGTGTAGTCGTACAGATGACCGAGTTTTTCTACCCCACGCAGAC
>JAITMV010000003.1 GCA_031277295.1 Burkholderiaceae bacterium
CTCTGCGGCGTTGCAATCCTTGCCAATGACACCGGCCATTGGCTGCGGATTGCGCCTTGCAGCCCATCCCAATCCGCATCCCGCACACCTCACGCCGAGATCGTGAACACGTTCTTAGAGCGTTTTCGGTTTAAGCAACTATCCAGAACCGGCCTTCAGGCCGGTTTGCCATCACACTTTTGGCAAGGGGTTTGCACCCCTCCCAAAGAGGCGCCGAAGCCCCGGCCTTCAGGCCGGGGTCACTACGGCTTGCCGCCCTGCAAGGGCGGGGTTTCAAACCGGAGCTTGTCTCGGATCAAACAAGCTGGAGCGTGCAGCGCCAACGCCGCAGGCCCCCATCCCACCCTTCTCCCAAAAGGGAGAGGGGGTCACAAACCAGCAAATGGAAAATTTAGGTTCAATGCCGCGCCCCCGCCACCGGCACGCGCGGCTTGGCATGGGGGTCGCGCGGCTGCGGATCGAGGGTAGCAACGGTCAACTGATCGTCGCCAAAGTATTTGGCTGCCGCTGCTTGCACCTGCGTGGCGCTGATTTCGCGCAGGCGAGCAATCAGGCGTTCGTCGCCATCCAACGGCATGCCCAAGGCCCACAGGTGACCCAGTTGCTGCGCCTGCGCCATGACGCTGTCGCGCTGATAAATCTGGCTGGCCGTCCATTGGGTTTTGACGCGCGCCAGTTCGTCTTCGGCCACGCCGTCGCGGGCGATGCGGGCGATCTGCTGGCGCAACGCGGCTTCGACCTGGGCCGCGCTCTTGCCTTGGGCGGGCACGCCCGATAGGGTGAACAACTGCGGGCCGCGGCCCATCAGTCCGTTGTCGGCGTTTACGGCATCGGCCACGCGCTCTGGCCCCTGCGTCAATGCGCGCTCCAGCCGCGCGCCAGCGTAACCGTCGAGCACGGCGGCCAGCACGGTCAGCGCCAGCGCGTCGTCGTTGTCGGGCGAAGGCTCCAGGCTGCCCAGACGCGGCGCTTTGAAGGCCAGCGATACCAGCGCCTGCTCGGCGGGAGCCTTGACTTCGACGCGCCGCAGGCCAAGTTGCGGCGGCTCTGGCCGAGGCTTGCGCTCTGGCAATGCCTGTGCGGGAACGCCGCCATACGCCTGCCGCGCTTGCTCGAACACCGTCTGCGGATCAACATCGCCTACCACGACCACGGCGGCATTCGCGGGGGTGTACCAGCGGCGGTAGAAGTCGCGCGCGTCCTGCGCCGTCAGCGCGTCCAAGTCACCCATCCAGCCGATGACCGGGCGGCGGTATGGCGCGGCAACGAAGGTGACGGCGTCATGCTGTTCACGCAGCACGGCGCGCGGGTTGTCGTCGGTGCGCATGCGGCGCTCTTCCTTGACGACTTCCAGCTCTTTGGCGAATTCCTCGTCGCTCCAGCGGTTGTGAGCAAAGGTGTCGGCTTGCAGCGCCATCGCCTCGCCCAACCGGCTGGCCGGCACCTGCTGAAAGTAGCCGGTGTAGTCGTAGCTGGTGAAGGCGTTGTCGCGCCCGCCGAGCGCGGCCACGCGGCGCGAGAACTCGCCCGGCAGCAGCCGCTCGGTGCCCTTGAACATCATGTGCTCCAGCACGTGGGCGACGCCGCTCGTGCCATCCACCTCGTCCATCGAACCGACGCGCAGCCACAGCATGTGCACCGCCGTGGGCGCGCGCCTATCGGGTTTGACGATAACGGTCAGGCCGTTGTCGAGCGTGGTCTGGCTGATGGGCGCTGTGGCGGGTGTCTGCTGCGCCCAGGTCGGAGCGGAAAATGCAGCGCCGGCCAGCAGCGCCGCGCCCAAGGTTTTTTTGATACGCATGAATGCTCCGTTGATGCTTGCGGGCGGTCATTGTCGCCGCCCCCATTCACCGTGGCTGATAGTTGGCCAGCCGCGCGGTGTCGGGAATGTGGATGTCGCGCTTGTCGACGTGGATCAGGCCAGCGGTTTCCAACTCGTTGAGCACGCGCGAGAAATACTCCGGCGTCAGCGACAGGCGCGAAGCGATGGAAGCCTTGCTGACCGGCAGCGAGACGGTAATCGACTCGGAGGCAATTTCACCCTCGTTGATTCGGTCGCCCAGCAGGTAGCCGATGACGCGCTGCACGCCGCTGTGCAGCGTGTAGTTTTCCACATCCTTGATGAGTCCGTGCAGCCGCCGCGACAGGCCGGCCAGCATACGCAACGCGAAGCTGGGGTTGTTGGTGATTTCGTCGAGTACCACTTTTTTATCGATCCGCATCAGCAACGCGTCGGACAAGGTTTGCGAAGACACGATGTAGTGCATGTCGGTGAACATCAGCGCCTCGGCGAAGGTCTGGCCCGGCCCGCATAGCTCGATGACTTTCTCGGCTCCCGAGGGCGACAACACAAACAGCTTGACTTGGCCGACGATAACGACGTGAAACTCCTCGCACGGATCACCTTGGCGGAACACCGGCTTGCCGCGCTCCAAACGACGCAACGTGCATCCGACGGCCAAGCGCACCAGCTCAGCCGGCTCCAGATGCGAAAACAAAGGCAATGTGGCCAGGTAGCGAGGGATATTGAACTGGTCGAGATTCACGGTACGTCGGCGGACATCGGTAACGGCGGCGGCGTGCGTACACGTAAGTGGCCGCGGCGGTTTCGGTTTGGAGTGTAAGTGAGCTTGCGGCGATTCTCAGCGCGCGTGCGCAGTCAAGCGCACATACACCTGGGTCAGCGCGCGCGCCAATTGTTGCGGCCGATGCACCAAGGCGTAACCCTGAGCGCCAAATAAATAAGGCAAATACGCGCGCGCCTCTTGATCGATGGTGACGCAAAACGGCACCAGTCCGGCCAAGCGCGCGGCATGCACGGCGTGGCGAGTGTCTTCGAGGCCGTGGCGTCCTTCGTATTGGTCGAGGTCGTTGGGCTTGCCGTCGGACAGAATCAACAGCAGCTTCTGGCGTTCGGGCCGCTCGGTCAGCCGCCGCGTGCCGTAGCGGATGGCCGCGCCCATGCGGGTGTAAAAGCCGGGCTTGATGGCGGCCACGCGCTGGCGCGCGGCGTCGTTCCACGGCTCGCCAAAGCGCTTGACCTCGTGCACGCGCAACGCGCGGCGCACGGACGAAAAACCGAGCATCTCGAACGGATCGCCCACGCCGTCAAGCGCGTTGCCAAACACGTACAGGCTGTCGCGCACCAGATCAATCACGCGCGCCGTTTGCGTGGCGTAGGCGTCGGTGGACAGCGACAAATCGGCCAGCATCAGCGTGGACAGGCTGCGTTCAGTTTTGACGCGGCGCGAGAACACCGCCGGCGACTCCACGTGTGGCCGGCCGGTGTGCCGGCGATCAACCTGAAACCGCACCCAGGCGTCCAAGTCCAATTCCTCGCCTTGCGTCAAGCCGTGCTGCCAGCGCGGCGCGGCACGCAACGCCTCGAAGCGGCGGCGCACTTGGCGCGACGTAGCCTTCAGACGCTTGCGCATATCGGCAACCGGCGTCACCGCTGCGTCGGGCGCGTCATCCGGTGTATCCGGCGGCGCCGAACGCCGCGCCCGCAAACGCTGCGCCACGCAACGCTCGGGCAACAGCACGGCGCGTTTGTAATCCCACTCGGGCAGCGGTTCACCCTCGCCTACTGGCAGATCATCGGCACTGGCGCTGGGCAAATCGAGGTCGAACTTGACACGCGCGGCCAGCGTTTGGCCGTCGCGGGCGATTGACAGGTATTCCATGTCGTCGGCGACCCGGCTGGCGTCCTGATCGTCCTGGTCGTCGCCGGTGCGGTTGACGCGCACGAACTCGCTCCAGCTCAAAATCGACTCGGCGCGAAAGAACATCACCAAACCATGCTTGCTGCTGGCGTCCTCGGTGCGCTCGGCGCGGCGGCGCTTGTCGTCTTGCTGGGTGCGCGCGTCGGGCGGTCTTGGGCGACCGTTTTCGCTGCCGACGTCAGCCGGCTCGGCGCGGGCCACCGGTGCATCAGCAACATCGGCATGATGAGCGTGCAGCCAGAGCCAGACCGGGGCTATGGCATTGTCATTCGTGCGCTTGCGCCACTTCATCCCCTCCCCTTCAAGGGGAGGGTCGGGGTGGGGATCGGCGGCGTATCCATACCCTGCCCTCCCCGCCCCTTCAAGGGGAGGGATGTGGAAGTTCCCCGTCAGCGTCGCCCGCAACGCCTGCTGCAACGCCTGCTCGGTAGTCGCCGCCGCGCCGCGCAAGCGCCGTGGATCGGGGCGCACGGCCAGATGCGCTTGCGCCAGTCGGCGGTAGCGTGCGCGCAGGCCGGGAAAACGTTCCAGCGCCCGCGCAGTGGCCGCCAGGTTGCCGCCGATCCAATCGCTGCCGACACCGGTATGGCAGGCGCTCAGGGCCGCCAGCCACAAGTACAGATCGCGGTTCAGCGCCGCATCGTCAAATACCGCCAGCACCGGCGGCAGCGCCAGCGTTTCGGCATCCAGCGTGCTGAGCGCGGCGCGCTGGCCCGCGCCCGCCACCCGTTGCAGCCAGCCGCGCGGCCCGCCGATGCGCTCGGCTGTCGCGGGGGCCACGCGCACCAGCGCGTCGCCGCCCGCGGCGCGAAACAGCATCCCGATGGCACGCTGCACCCGCTCCAGCGGCACCGCCGCGCGCGGATAAGTCACGTCCGCCGCCTGCGTGATGAAGCGGTGCCAGCGCTGGCCGATCCATTCTTCCATGACGGATCAATCGTTGTGCGCAAACGCCGCCAATACCACCTCGTTCAGCGCCTCGGCGGTGTCGGCGTCGTCGGTCAGGGCATCGACGATGGCGGCGCGGCAGGCGGACATCTCAGACAGGCCGCTGGCGATCAGCCGCGCGGCCATCACCAGCAGGCGGGTGCTGATGGTTTCTTCCAGATCCTGGTCAGTCAGGCGGCGTAGCGCCGAGGCCAGCTTGACCAGCCGCGTCGCTAGCGCCTCATCAATACCGGCTTCAGCGATCAAGATGCGGCGTTCAATCTCCGGCGCGGGATAGTCGAAAGTCAGCGCCACGAAGCGCTGGCGCGTGCTGGGCTTGAGGCTTTTCAGCAGGTTCTGATAGCCGGGGTTGTAGGAGACGACGAGCATGAATTCGGGCGGCGCTTGCAACAGCTCGCCGGTGCGCTCGATGGGCAGCACGCGCCGGTCGTCGGCCAGCGGGTGCAGCACCACCGTCGTGTCCTTGCGCGCCTCGACCACTTCGTCCAGATAGCACACCGCGCCCTGGCGCACGGCGCGCGCCAGCGGGCCGTCGACCCAGACCGTGTCGCCGTCGCCGATCAGGTAACGGCCCACCAGATCGGCGGCGCTCAGGTCGTCATGGCAACTGACGGTGACCAGTGGCCGCCCCAGGCGCGCGGCCATGTGCTCGACGAAGCGCGTTTTGCCGCAGCCGGTCGGGCCTTTGAGCAGCACCGGCAAGCGCTGCCGCCACGCGCGCTCGAAGACCATGCATTCGTCGCCGTGCTCGGCATAAAAGGGAGCGGCATCGCGCGCCCCCTCTGCCCGACCCTCTTTCCCAAGGGGGCGAAGGGAAAGTTCGGAGACGTGATCGCGTTTCACATCAATCGTGCCGCAAGCGCCGCTTAAGCGGGAGTTCCCCTCAAACCGCCCCGGCGCGCGCCGAGCGGTTCTTCAGCCGGCGCGCCGCCGATGAAAAAGCTCCACAGGTACATCAACAAACCGACCAGGAACATCACCCCCCCCGTCAGCCGCAGCCAGAAGAAAAACACCATCTGATCTTGCACCGCCATGAAGGGCGTGGCGCCCGTTTCGGGCAGGCGTTGCAGCCAGACCTGGACGATGCCCGCGCCGGTAAGCGCCAGCACCATCACGCCCATGCCGATGCTCATGACCCAGAACGACCACATCTCGATAGCCTGCGCTTGCAGGCTGTTGGCGATGCGTCCGCGCAGCGTCGGCATGGCGTAGCTGATGATGGCGATCACCACCAGCACATACGCGCCATAAAACGCCAGGTGCCCGTGCGAGGCCGTGACCTGGGTGCCGTGGGTGTAGTCGTTGACGACGCTCAGGGTATGCAAAAAGCCCCATACGCCAGCGCCTAAAAAGCCCACCACCGCGCAGCCCACGGCCCACAGAATGGCGGCCTGGTTGGCGTGGTCGCGCCGGCGCCGCTGCACCATGCGGAAGGCGAATACGGTCATCAGGAAGAACGGGATCGGCTCCAGCGCCGAGAAAATGCTGCCGATCAGCTTCCAGTACCCCGGCAGGCCAATGAAGTAGTAGTGGTGCCCAGTACCCAGAATGCCGGTAAACAGCGCAAAGGCAATGATGACGTAAATCCACTTGTCCACTACCTCGCGATCCACGCCGGTGGTCTTGATTAGCACGTAAGCCAGCAGCGAGGCCATGATGAGCTCCCACACGCCCTCGACCCACAGATGCACCACCCACCACCAGTACATCTTGTCGCGCACCAGGTTGTGCGGGTTGAGAAACGAGAACAGGAACATCACCGCCAAGCCCCACAGCCCGATCAACAACACCGTGGTGATGGTGGTCTTGCGCCCTTTCAGAAAGGTCATGCTGATATTGAACAGCATCGCCAGCGCGACGACGACGATGCCGAGCTTGGTCGGCAACGGCTGCTCCAAAAACTCGCGTCCCATCGTCATCAGCAGGTCGTTGCCGGTCATCTCCGCCAGCTTGGCGTAGGGCACCAGCAGATAACCCAGGATGGTGGCGGCGCCGGCAACCAAAAATATCCAGAACATCGCCAGCGCCAGCTTGGGCGAAAACAACTCGGTTTCGGATTCTTCCGGCACCAGATAGTAAGCCGCGCCCATGAAGCCGAACAGCAGCCACACGATCAACAAGTTGGTGTGCACCATGCGCGCCACGTTGAACGGAATGGCCGGAAACAGAAAGTCACCGTAGATGTACTGAATGCCCATCACCAGCCCGAACAGAATCTGGCCGACGAACAACCCGATGGCGGCAATGAAGTACGGCTTGGCGACCGCCTGTGACTGGTATTTGAGGGTAGAAATATTGCTCATGTCGTGCTCCTCCTGTCGGTCAGCCTTCGATATTGGGTGGCCACTTTTCGGTGTTCACCCCGTTGGTCCATTTGAGAAATTCGACCAGATCATCGAGTTGCTTGTCACTCAGGTTGAACTGCGGCATCTGCCGCCGCCCCGGTGCGCCCGTGGGCTGCGTCTTGATCCAGCTTTTAATGAAGTCAGCGCCCCCCGCATCGCCGCCGCGACGCTGATAGACGTTGCCCAACTCGGGAGCGAAATAGGCGCCTTCGCCCAGCAGCGTATGGCAGCCAATGCAGTTGTTTTGCTCCCAGACCGCCTTGCCGGCCACCACCGAGGGGGTAACCGCGGCGTCGTTGGATCGGCTGGGAATTTGCTGCTCGGAATGGAACACCAGACCAACGAAAATCAGAATGAAAAACAGCGATCCACCATAGAAGATGTTGCGCGCCATCTCCTTGGTAAAACCGCCGGACGCGGGGGTGCTCATGTACCTTCTCCTTGCATATGTGTGAACTTGATTAGCGTAGGAATTCGACCTCAAAGCGTCCTTAAAGCAAGTCAAGAACACCCGGCCAACGATCCTGGCATGTAAGGGAGCCTCTGAACAAATCTATCGCGGCTGGCGCATCCCGTATTTGGGCGTGCCCGCTCGCGTCGATTTGTTCAGAGGTTCCTAAATGCGACAGCCGCTACCGCGCGCATTTTCAATGACACAGCCCTTTCAACTCTATAGTCCATGCCAACAGCATGGACTAACTTAACGCGACACCGCATAAAACCACTCCGATACGCGGCATCGCAGCGCGCCGGATGGCCTGGACGGGATGCGGGGTATTTCTCAGAACGTGTTCACATTCTCAGACCGCGCGGCTACTCCAATTTTGAGTTGGTGGAGCTGAAGAAGGCGGCACGTTCGTCCATGGTTTGATCGTAGCGGCGCGCTATGCTGCCGCAGACCAGTTCGCACAGGGCATGAACCGTGGGGTCGGCGATGCGGTAGTACACGCTGGGGCCGCGGCTTTCGCGCGTGACCAGTCCGTGCCGCGCCATCTGCGCCAGATGGCGTGAAACGTTAGCCACACTTGATTGCACCTGCCGCGCCACATCCCCCACGCTGGCCTCGCCCGCGCACAGCAGGTTCAAAATGCGCAGACGCATCGGTTCGGACAGCGCGCGGAAATATTCGGCCACGTGTTGTAGCGCGGCAGGAGAAAGCTGCTCCAGTGTGGTCACGATCAAACTCCCGAATAAAGGCATGATGCACAAGTCTAGCTTGTGCTGATATTATTCGTCATATGCGCAATTGCACAATTAACATAGGATGATGTGAATATATGTTCACTGCCTCCAGATTTTTGGCGCGTGGCCCTGCTCAATCCGTCGTCGCACTAGCGTATGCCGCGGCAGCCGTATTTGCTGACCAAGGCATGGCCTGGGCCGAGCCGTTGGAGTCAATGGCGGTGCAGACCGCGACGCTGGCGGCGCCGGCTGGCTTCGAGGGCCGGGTGGAAGCGGTGCGGCAAGCCGAGATTGCCGCCCAGGTGCCGGGCGCGGTGGTCGATTTGCCGGTGCAGGCCGGCCAGCG
>JAITMV010000199.1 GCA_031277295.1 Burkholderiaceae bacterium
GTACGTGTTCGATCTTTTTCTCAAACGGCCCCGCCTGGTGTTCGGCGCCATCGCGATGATCTGCGCCGCCATGCTGGCCTTCGGCATCTTGTATCTGCAAAACGTGGTCGGTCTGGAGCCGTGCCCGATGTGCATCGTGCAGCGCTATTGCCTGATTGGCGTGGGCGTGTTCAGCGCGTTGGCGGCGTTGAGTCCGGGGCGTGGTCTGCGCTGGCTGTGGGGGCTGCTTGGCATTGGCCTGAGCGGGTTTGGCGCGTTCACGGCGGCGCGCCAGAGCTGGTTGCAGTGGTACCCGCCCGAGGTCGCCACCTGCGGGCGCGATCTGTACGGCATGATCGAATCGTTTCCGCTGCAACGTGCCATTCCGATGATCTTCCGGGGCGCTGGCGATTGCAGCGCGGTGGACTGGACTTTTCTGGGCGGCAGCATCGCCAACTGGTCGTTCGTCTGGTTCGTGATTTTTATCGTCGTTATTTTGATGGCGCTGGCAGGCCGGCGCGCTACAGCTTCTTGACCAGCACCTGGCTTTTGCGATCCCAGTTGTACTTGCGCTTGCGCGCCTCGGGCAACCAGTCGGGGTCCACCGGCTGAAAGCCGCGTTTCAAGAA
Source organism: Burkholderiaceae bacterium (assembly GCA_031277295.1). GTDB lineage: Bacteria > Pseudomonadota > Gammaproteobacteria > Burkholderiales > Burkholderiaceae_C > Ottowia. The sequence continues at coordinate 609 of JAITMV010000199.1, forward strand.
CCAGTGCATGGTGCGCGTGGTCAGCACGAAGATGCTGGCCAGGCCCATCGCGCGGGCGCGCTGTTCGATGCGCTTTAAGATTTTTTCGCCGTCGCCCTGGCCCTGACTCTGCGGCGAGGTGGTCAACGCAGCCATCTCGCCCGTCTTGGCCTCGGGGTAGGGATACAGCGCGGCGCAGGCGAAGATGACGCCGTCGTGCTCAAGCAAGGTGTAGTTGCCGATGTCGCGCTCGATCTCGGTGCGGCTGCGCTTGACCAGGGTGCCGTCCTGCTCAAACGGCTCAATCAGTTGCAGGATGCCGCTTACGTCGTCGGCGCTGGCTTCGCGCAGGCTTTCCAGCTTTTCATCGACCACCATGGTGCCGATGCCGTCGTGGACGTAGATTTCCAGCAGCAGCGCGCCGTCCACCGCGAACGGCAGGATGTGGCTGCGCTCCACGCCGTGCTCGCACGCGGTGGCGCAGTGGCGCAGGTAAAAGCCCACGTCCAGCGGCGCTTCAGGCGGCGGCAGGCTGGCCAGCAAGGCGCGGGCTTCGGCCAACGGGATTTCGGTGTCGATTGGGTTGTCGTCGCCCTCCGGCTCCAGCGGGCGCACGCGCAGGCCGGGGCGCTCGGTCAGAAAAATCAGCTTGTCGGCTTGCAGCGCCACCGCGACCGAGGTAGCGACTTCTTCCATCGCCAGATTGAACGCTTCGCCGGTGGGCGAAAAACCGAACGGCGACAGCAGCACCAGCGCGCCGGCATCCAGCGAGCGCGTGATGCCCGCCACGTCCACTTTGCGCACCGCGCCGGTGTGCTTGAAGTCCACGCCGTCGATAATTCCCATCGGTCGCGCGGTGATGAAATTGCCCGAAATCACCCGCACGGTGGAGCCGGCCATCGGCGTGTTGGGCAGTCCCTGGCTGAACGCGGCCTCGATCTCGTAGCGCAACTGCCCGGCTGCTTCCTGCGCGCAGTCCAGCGCCACCTCGTCGGTGATGCGCATGCCGTGCGAATAGCGCGCCTCGTGCCCCTTGGCGCGCAACTGCTCGCCCACTTGCGGACGAAAGCCATGCACCAGCACGATCTTCACGCCCATGCTCTGGATCAGTGCCAGATCGGTGGCGATGTTGCCCAGCTTGCCGGCGGCAATCGCCTCGCCCACCACACCGACCACGAAGGTTTTTCCCCGGTGCATGTGGATGTACGGCGCGACGGCGCGAAACCAGGGGACGAAAGTGAAGTTGAAGACGGTGGACATGCGGCGCTCGGGGCGTTGATGGAGTCTGTGCAAGGCGACGATTGCATCGGCCGCCAAGTGTAGCCAGCCGAGAGATGAAAGCCTGTGAATGAGCACGTCACGCACCTTCATGCCGCCAAGACGTGCCCGGCAAGCCCGGCGTCACCGCAATTTATCGCGTGAGCCCGAAAAGACTATGAACACGTTCTAAGCAACACATGGATAATTTGTGTGCATGGATGTCGTAATGCAACTGATCGACTTCGTGCTGCACGTTGATCGCTATCTGGGCGTTTTCGTGGCGCAGCATGGCGCGTGGGTCTACGGGCTGCTGTTTCTGATCGTGTTCGTCGAAACCGGCGTCGTGGTGATGCCGTTTTTGCCCGGCGATTCGCTGCTGTTCGTCGCCGGAGCGCTTGCCGGGGCAGGGCACATGAGTTGGTCGCTGGCGTGCGTGGTGCTGCTGCTAGCGGCGATATTGGGCGATCAGTGCAACTACCGCATTGGGCGCGGAATCGGGCCAAAGGTGTTTCTGTGGGAAAACTCGCGCTGGTTCAACCGCCAGGCGTTTGATCGTGCTCATCAGTTTTACGAACGCTACGGCGGCGTGACGGTGATTTTGGCGCGCTTCATGCCATTCATTCGTACCTTTGTGCCCTTTGTGGCTGGGGTGGCGGACATGTCGCGCGGCAAATTCACGCTGTTCAACGTCAGCGGCGCCTTGCTTTGGGTGTTGGGGCTAGTGACCGCGGGCTACCTGTTCGGCAACCAGCCGTGGGTGCAGGCGCATTTGAGCAAAATCATTTGGGCGTTGATCCTGGTGCCGGGAGCGATTGCGATTTATGGCGGGTGGAGGGCCGCACGGGTGTGACATCAGGACGAATCACCAATATTGAAGCAGGTGTTCAACGTAATCGCGCGGCAGCGTGTGGAAGCGCTTGGCGCGGACGCATCGAGCCGCAAATGACCTATATGGGTGACGAAAACTCCCAGAGTTTGATCGGATCAATATCACTCCGGGAGTTCAGGTGGCGCAAAACTTCCTCTATCGTCTTCGTGGGAATGACGAGGATGAAGAGGCCTATAGCCTAGGCACCGCAATGCCAGTGTTCATGCGGGTCGGAGAGATTTTTCAGGGCTGAATATTTAGGCATTTCGGACTCCCTCTTCCATAACGAAAAGGCGTCCGCGAAAAGGCTAAGATGGAACAAGGCGTTGGGTCATTCCACCGTGTATGCTGTGGCGCATGAAACTCTACAATTTCTTTCGCTCGTCTGCCGCCTTTCGCGTGCGCATTGCACTCAATTTGAAGGGGCTGGCTTACGACTACGTGCCGGTGCATTTGGCCAAGGGCGAACACAAACAACCCGTGTTCGCGGCAATGACGGCCGAGGGCCTGATACCAGTGCTGGAATTGGACGACGGTCGCCGTTTGACGCAGTCGATGGCAATCATCGAATATCTCGACGAGGCATACCCCGATCCCGCCTTGCTGCCCGCCGACGCGCACGAGCGCGCTCGCGTGCGTGCGCTGGCGCAGATTGTCGCTTGCGACATTCATCCGCTCAACAACCTGCGCGTGCTGAAATATCTGGTGCATGAGTTGAAAGCCAGCCAAGACGCCAAGAATGACTGGTGCCGGCACTGGATGCGACTCGGGCTTGAATCTTTCGAGGCGTACTTGAGCAGCGGCCCGGCGGGCGCTTTCAGCCACGGCGATGTTCCCACACTGGCCGATTGTTTTTTGGTACCGCAGATCTTCAACGCCCGGCGCCTCGACTGTGACTTAAGCGGCCTGCCGCGTACCATCGCTGTGTTTGACGCCTGCATGGAACTGCCCTCGTTTCGCAACGCTCAGCCGTCGGCTTGTCCCGATTTTGAGCCTTGATCGCGGCTACCGCACCGTTTTTGCCGACGCCTGTCTGGCCGGCTGCGCCCAATGTGCGGGCAATATGCACCACGCGGGGCAGGAACGCCTCCGATGGCGCTTGCGCCGCGCCGCGCGAGTTCTTCAACCTGGGCGATCACGTTGGCGATGCGCCCGCCGCCGTGGCCGCGAACCGCGTGCGTTTGCAAAGCGCCATCGGTGCGCGGCCGGTCTTCATGAATCAGGTGCATGGCGTGCAGGTGGCGCGGCTGACGCCCGGCATGGCCGACGGCGTGACCGCGGACGCCGCCATAACCACCTTTGCCCAACTGGCTTGCACCGTGCTGATGGCCGACTGCCTGCCAGTGCTATTTGCCGACAGCGCCGGCCGCGCTGTTGCTGCCGCGCACGCCGGCTGGCGCGGACTGGCGCGCGGCGTGCTGGAACAGACTTTGGCTGCTTTCAAATCGCTGCCTGTCGATGCGGCGGCGACCCATGAAAACGGCGACATCCTGGCCTGGCTTGGCCCCTGCATTGGTCCCGATGCGTTTGAAGTCGGCTGTGAGGTACGCGATGCGTTTGTGCGCACTGATGCCGGTGCCGCGGCGTGCTTTCGTCCGGTGCGCGCAGGCAAGTTTTTGGCTGACCTGTCCGCGCTGGCGCGCCGCCGCTTGGCCGCCCAGGGCGTGACGCGCATATACGGCAACGATGGCGGGGCGGCCTGGTGCACGGTGACGCAGCGTGAACGCTTTTTTTCCCATCGGCGCGATCACATAACGCTAGGCGGCAGCGGGCGCATGGCGGCTTGTATTTGGCTGCAATGACATTCCACTTTGAGTCTCGTATAAGTAGCCGTCAACGCCCCGAGGCATGAAAACAGCGCGAACTGAACAAATTTTTGGTGTCGTGTACTTGTACGATACTCAGTAGGTTGAATCGCTCGCCGCCGCAATTAGGCGTACCATTCGCACTTTGCTGGCGCCGCGCCCACGGCGCGCGGGTCGCATGGCCGGCTGCTGTAGCGTCAAAAAACCAAGGAGACGACATGCCCAAACAACAGGCTTTTACGACATCGTGGGCCGACTTTGCCAAAGGACTACCTGCGCTGCAAGGTGTTGCCGACGCCTGGATGCAGGCCATGCAACAGTTGCGCAACATGACCGCGGACACGCAGGCTACGCATGCCGAAGCGCCGCAACTGCGCTTTGCGCCCGAAAAACTGGTGCGATTGCAGCAGGAGTACGTGAACGACGCCACCGAGTTGTGGAATCAAAGCCTGCGCGCCAACCCGATGCTAAAAGATCGGCGTTTCAGCGGCGCCGCCTGGGCAAACAATCCGTTGGCGTCCCATGCCGCTGCGGTCTACATGCTCAATGCCCGTGCGTTGATGAATCTGGCCGAAGCCGCCGAGGGCGACGCCAAGACCAAAAACCGGCTGCGTTTTGCCGTCGAGCAGTGGCTGGCTGCCAGCGCGCCGAGCAATTTTCTGGCCTTCAACGCCGACGCGCAGCAAAAAGCCATCGACACACAAGGGCAAAGCCTGGCCCAAGGCGTGAAGAACCTGCTGCACGACATGCGGCAAGGCCATGTGTCGATGACCGACGAGAGCGTGTTCGAGGTCGGCCGCAACGTCGCCACCACCGAAGGCGCGGTGGTGTTTGAAAACGAGTTGTTCCAGCTCATCGAATACAAGCCGCTGACGGCCAAGGTGCGTGAGCGGCCGTTCTTGCTGGTGCCGCCGTGCATCAACAAGTACTACATCCTCGATTTGCAGCCGGAAAACTCGTTCATCCGCTATGCGGTCAGCCAGGGTTTTCGTACCTTCGTGGTGAGTTGGCGCAACCCGGACCAGTCGTTGGCGCACAAGAGTTGGGACGACTACATCGAAGACGCGGCCATCAAGTCCATTTACACGGTGCAAGACATCACCGGCGCCAAACAAATCAATGCTTTGGGCTTTTGCGTTGGCGGCACCATTCTGATGGCGGCGCTGGCGGTGCTGGCGGCGCGGGGCGAAAAGCCGGTGGCCGCGGTCACACTGCTGACTGCGTTGGTGGATTTCACCGACACCGGCGTGCTGGACGTGTTCATCGACGAAAATTTTGTGCGCTTTCGTGAAATGCAGATGGGCCAGGGCGGCCTTATGTCGGGCAAGGATCTGGCGGCTACTTTCAGCTTTTTGCGCCCGAACGATCTGGTGTGGAACTACGTTGTGGGTAACTATCTGAAGGGCGAAACACCGCCGCCGTTCGATCTGCTTTACTGGAACAGCGACTCGACCAATTTGCCCGGCCCGTGGTATGCCTGGTATCTGCGTAACACCTATCTGGAAAACAATCTCGTCAAACCAGGCAAGGCCGTGGTGTGTGGCGAGAAAATCGATCTGCGCAAGCTGGACGACATACCGTTTTATATCTACGGCTCGCGCGAAGATCACATCGTGCCAATCGGTGGCGCCTACGCATCGACGCAGGTCATTGCGGGCAAGAAGCGTTTTGTCATGGGCGCTTCGGGCCATATTGCCGGCGTCATCAATCCGCCAGTGGCCAACAAGCGTAGCCACTGGGTGCGCGAGGACGGCAAATTTCCCAAGGATGTGAACCAATGGATCGCCGGTGCGACCGAAATTCCCGGCAGTTGGTGGGAAGACTGGACCGGCTGGCTGAAAAGCCATGCCGGCAAGCTGATTGCCGCGCCCAAGGGTTACGGCAAGCGGCCCAAGTACCCGGCTATCGAGCCGGCGCCGGGCCGTTACGTCAAGGCCCAGGCCTGAGAACTTTGTGAACAAATCCGCCGTGGCTCGCTCATGCCGCCAAAACGCGCCCGATCATTCGGGCGCGTTGAATTTCACCCACACCCCTTGATGCTTTGATTTCAATCCCATTGTGCGCTGAACGGGTCAGCGCCGACTACTACTGAAGAAGGAAGACTTACCGTGGAAGATATCGTCATAGTTTCGGCCGCACGCACCGCTGTCGGCAAGTTCGGTGGTTCGCTGGCCAAAGTGCCTGCGGCCGAATTGGGCAGCATCGCCATCAAGTCCGCGCTGGAGCGTGCGAAGCTCGCCGCCGATCAGGTGGGCGAAGTCATCATGGGTCAGGTGCTGGCGGCCGGCTGCGGCCAAAACCCGGCGCGCCAAGCATTGCTGAAAGCCGGTATTTCGAACAGCGTGCCGGCCATGACCATCAACGCCGTGTGTGGATCGGGGCTGAAATCCGTGATGCTGGCGGCGCAGGCCATTAACGCGGGCGACTACGAGATTGGCGTCGCCGGCGGCCAGGAGAACATGAGCGCCAGCCCGCACGTGCTGCAAGGCAGCCGCGACGGCCAGCGTATGGGCGATTGGAAAATGCTCGACTCGATGATCGTAGACGGACTGTGGGACGTGTACGGCAACTACCACATGGGCATTACCGCCGAGAACGTTGCCAGGCAAGAAGACATCACGCGCGACATGCAGGACGCGCTGGCGCTGGCCAGCCAGCTAAAGGCCACCGCCGCGCAGGAAGCGGGCAAGTTCAAGGATGAAATCACGCCGGTCACCATCCCTCAGCGCAAGGGCGAGCCGGTGGTGTTTGACAACGACGAGTTCATCAACAAAAAAACCAGCGCCGAGGCGCTGGCCGGCCTGAAACCCGCGTTCGACAAAGCCGGCACGGTAACGGCGGGCAATGCCAGCGGCATCAACGACGGTGCCGCCGCCGTAGTGGTGATGACGGCCAAGAAGGCGGCAGCCCTGGGCCTGACGCCGCTGGCGCGCATCGCCTCGTTTGCCACCGTGGCGCTGGAGCCGGCGGTAATGGGCCTGGGGCCAGTCGCGGCATCGCAAAAAGCCTTGCAGCGCGCTGGCTGGAAAGTCGGCGACGTCGACCTGTTCGAGCTGAACGAAGCCTTTGCCGCCCAAGCTTGCGCGGTCAACAAGCTACTGGACGTCGACCCGGCCAAGGTCAACGTCAACGGCGGCGCCATCGCCATCGGTCACCCGATTGGCGCTTCGGGCTGCCGCATCCTGGTCACGCTGCTGCACGAGATGAAGCGCAGCGGCGCGAAGAAAGGTCTAGCGAGTCTATGCATTGGCGGCGGCATGGGTGTCGCGCTGGCGCTGGAACGCTGAACCGCGCCCCCCGTCCCCAAACGGCATCACGATTTACACCACAAAAGGAGCACACACCATGAGTCAGAAAATTGCCTACGTCACCGGCGGCATGGGCGGCATCGGAACCGCCATTTGCCACCGCCTGCACAGAGATGGCTTCAAGGTCATTGCCGGCTGCGGCCCCACGCGCGACCACCAAAAATGGGTGGACGAACAAAAGGCGCTTGGCTTCACCTTTTACGCCAGTGTCGGCAACGTGGCTGACTGGCAATCCACCGTTGATGCCTTTGCCAAGGCCAAGGCTGAGCATGGCGTAATCGACGTGCTGGTCAACAACGCCGGTATTACGCGCGACCGCATGTTTTTGAAAATGACGCGCGAGGACTGGGACGCGGTGATCGACACCAACCTCAATTCCATGTTCAACGTCACCAAACAGGTCATTCCCGACATGGTCGAAAAAGGCTGGGGCCGCGTAATCCAGATCAGCTCGGTCAACGGCGCCAAGGGTCAGGCCGGCCAGACCAACTACTCCGCCGCCAAGGCCGGTATGCACGGCTTTACCATGGCGCTGGCGCAGGAGTTGGCCAACAAAGGCGTTACCGTCAACACCGTCAGCCCCGGCTATATCGGCACCGACATGGTCAAGGCGATCCGCCCCGATGTACTGGAAAAAATCGTTGGCACCATCCCGGTCAGGCGCCTGGGCGAACCGGAAGAAATCGGCTCCATCGTTGCCTGGCTGGCGGGTGAGGATTCAGGCTTCACCACTGGCGCCGAGTTTCCTTGCAACGGCGGCTTGCACATGGCCTGACGGCGCAAAACTCAAAGAAGCCGCGCCAGCCGCAATGCCGCTCCGATAAGGCGTTTCATATCGTCATTGCCGCGAAAAGCGGGAATGACGATGGAAATTGATCCTAAAAACCGCAGTTGGATACACGGCACTGCCGCCGAATTTCAGCGGCATGGCGCGAGAGGCTTGAGCCTTGTTGACTTGCCTGAGCTGGCTTGCTGCCGGGACGGACGGAAGTCAAACGCCGCCGGCCTGCGGTCTTGCCAGGGTGTTGCTGCATGGCCTTGGCATTCCTCAAGCCGCTTGTGAGCGATGCGGCGCTGTTCAAGGTTTGCCGTTTGGTGCGCCTGTCGCTCGGCTGGTTGAGTTTGCCCCCCTTGAAACCAGCGGCGCGAAAAAATAGCCATAAGCCAGTTCTTCAGCACGGCCAGGTGGATTCCGCGCAACCAAATATGCAGGGGCAAACCGTGTTTTTTATGGGAAAATTTAGCAATCTTGGCTAAGGCCATCGCCGCACGGATGAATAGATCAACATGGCAGCCCCAGGCGGCGAAATTCTTACCCTCGACGAAGTTGCCGAGTATTTGCAGGCAGGCAAGCGTACGGTGTACCGCCTGACCCAGAACGGCCACATCCCCGCCTTCAAGCTGGGTGGCTCCTGACGCTTCCGGCGCACGGAACTGGATCGCTGGATCGCGGCCAACATCAAGAACAACCCCAAGCGCGACAGCGCCTCTGGAGAGCATTGAATGGACAAATATCAGTTCAGTGAACGCGATATCTGTACCAAGTTCATCACCCCGGCGCTCCAGCTTGCAGGCTGGCAGCAGCACCAATTCCGTGAAGAAGTCAGCCTCACCAATGGCCGCATTCAAGTGCGCGGCAACTTGGCTACCCGCATCAAGAATCCCGATGCCAAGGGCGGTCCCAAGCGTGCTGACTTCGTGCTCTATGCGCGGCCAAACCTGCCGCTTGCGATAGTCGAAGCCAAACAAGCCAAGTTTCCCATTGGTCACGGCATGCAGCAAGCCTTGGCCTATGCTGAAATGCTCGACGCGCCTTTTGCCCTCAGCAGCAATGGCGATGGTTTCCTATTGCATGACCGCACCGGTCTGACCCAACCGGTTGAGCGCGAACTCAGGCTCGACCAGTTCCCGACGCTGGATGACCTATGGCCGCTCTACCAGCAATGGAAAGGGCTGCTCGAACCGGCAGCGGTGAAACTCGTCGAACAGCCGTATTACTCCGACGCCAGCGGCAAGGAGCCACGCTACTACCAGCGCGTGGCCATCAACCGCGCCATCGAAGCCATCGCCAAGGGGCAGCAGCGCGTGTTGCTGGTCATGGCCACGGGCACCGGCAAAACGTATACCGCATTCCAGATCATCTGGCGGCTGTGGAAGGCCAAAGCCAAAAAGCGCATCCTGTTTCTTGCCGACCGCAACATCCTGGTCGATCAAACCATGCAGCAGGATTTCGCCCCGTTTGGCGAGAACATGCACAAGATCACCAACCGTACCGTCAAGAAAAACCACGAAATCTATCTGGCGCTGTATCAAGCCGTCACCGGCAAGGAAGAATGGAAGCAGATTTACCGCCAGTTTCCGGCGGATTTTTTCGATCTGGTCGTCGTTGATGAATGCCATCGCGGCAGCGCCGCCGAGGATTCCGCCTGGCGCGACGTACTCGACTATTTCAGCGAAGCCACCCACCTTGGCCTTACCGCGACACCCAAGGAAACCAAGGATGTGAGCAACATCGCCTATTTCGGCGATCCGATCTACACCTACTCGCTCAGACAGGGCATTGAAGATGGTTTTCTTGCGCCCTATAAAGTTATTCGTGTCGCCACCGATGTCGATGCGCTCGGCTATACGCCTGAAAAGGGCAAGCTCGACAAACACGGCCAAGAGGTCGAACAGCGCCAATACAACACCAAGGATTTCGACCGGACCCTTGTACTTGAAAAGCGCACCAAACTGGTTGCCAGCAGAGTTTGGGAATACCTCAAGGCCACCGATCCGATGGCCAAAACCATCGTGTTCTGCGACGACCAAGACCATGCCGAGCGTATGCGGCAAGAATTGGTGAAACTGATCCCGGCAGCGGCCAGCAATCGCCGTTACGTCATGCGCATCACCGGGGACGATGCCGAGGGCAAGGCCCAGCTTTCCTATTTCATCGACAACGACGAGCCGTTTCCGGTCATCGCCACCACGTCCAAATTGCTTGGCACCGGCGTGGACGCCAAAACTTGCAAGCTGATCGTGCTCGACCAGAACATCAACTCCATGACCGAGTTCAAACAGATCATTGGCCGTGGCACACGCCTGCGTGAGGATTACCACAAGCTCTATTTCACCATCATGGATTTCAAGGGCGCTACGCGCCTGTTCGCAGATCCGGATTTCGACGGTGAGCCTGTGATGATCTACGAGCCACAGCCCGACGAGCTCATCGTTCCACCGGATGAGACTCCGCCGACGGGTGTTGGCGACCCCGATCTACCGCCGCCTGGCCCAGACACCACGGACGATGATGGTGTGCCGCCCGGAGGCGGAATCGGCGATCCCCGCGCCAAATACGTCATCGACGATGTGGACGTGCGCGTTGCGGTCGAGCGCTCACAATACCTTGACGCCGACGGCAAACTCATCACCGAGGACTACCGCGTCTTGCTGAAAGACCATATCCGTAAGGCGCTGCAAGCCGAATTTGGCAGCCTCACGGATTTTTTGCGCCGCTGGAACCAAGCCGACCGCAAGCAGGCCGTGTTGGAAACGCTGGCCGAACACGGTGTGCCACTCGATGTTCTGCAACAAGCCATTCCCAATGGCGCGGAACTCGATGCCTTCGACCTCGTCGCGCACGTTGCCTTCGATCAGAAACCGCTCACCCGCCGCGAACGTGCCAACCGCGTGAAGAAGCGCGATGTCTTCGGTAAATATGGCGACACCGCTCGCGCCGTGCTTGAAGCCCTGTTGGAGAAATTCGCCAACCACGGCGTGCAGGAAATCGAAGACGCCAAGGTGCTGGAATTGCCACCCTTCGACCAGTTCGGCAGCAAAACGCAAATCCGGCGTGGACTGTTTGGCAGCGTCGAAAACTACATGCAGGCCGTGCAGGAACTTGAACAGGCGCTCTACGATGCGTCCCAACAAAAACAGGCTTGAGAACGAATCGCCATGAACCTCAGCAGTACCATCAAATCCATTCAGGACATCATGCGCAAGGATGATGGCGTCGATGGCGACGCCCAGCGTCTGGGGCAACTTACCTGGATGCTATTTCTGAAAGTTTTCGATCAGCGTGAGCAGGAATGGGAAGATAACGCCAAGGAGGCCGGGAAAAAATACAAGTCACCCTTGGGCAAGGATTTCCGTTGGCGCAATTGGGCTGCTTACATTACCGATAAAGATGGCAAGAAAAAGCCTCAAACGGCCGCCAGCGAAATCATCAGTTTCGTCAACAACGATCTGTTTCCCGCGCTGAAATACCTGGCCGGCAGCACCGCACAACACAAAGTGATCCGCAGCGTCTTCGAGGACGCCAACAACTACATGAAATCCGGCACCCAACTGCTGGCCGTGATTGAAAAACTCGAAGAAGCCATCGACTTCAACGACTTCAAGAACCGCACTCAACTGGGCGACGTTTATGAGCAACTGCTCAACGACCTGCGCGGCGCGGGTAATGCTGGAGAGTTTTACACCCCGCGTGCGATCACCCAGTTCATGGTGGATCGCGTCAACCCGTGTCTGCAAAAGAGGGAAACCGTGCTTGACCCAGCCTGTGGAACTGGCGGGTTTCTCACGGCAACCATTGAACACTTTAATAAACAAATCAGCGCCAAATCCAAGGCCGACGACAAAAAACTCATCAACACGTTGATTCGCGGCATTGAGAAAAAACAATTTCCACACCTGCTTTGCACCACCAACATGCTGTTGCACGGCATCGACGTGCCAAGCCAGATCGAACACCGCAATACCCTCAGCGTCGGCTGGAACGACTGGCGCCGTAACGACTTTGTTGACTGCATCATCACCAATCCACCCTTCGGCGGCTACGAAGACGACACTGTTGGTAGCGGTTACCACCACCCCACCAAGGAAACCGCTGACCTGTTCATGCAGCTCATCGTCAAACTACTCAAGGAACATGGCCGCGCCGCCGTGGTGCTGCCCGATGGCTTTTTGTTTGGCGACGGCATCAAGGCGCAGATCAAGGAGCGCCTATTGCAGCAATGCAAGCTACACACCATCGTGCGCCTGCCCAAAGGCGTGTTTGCGCCTTACACCACCATCAAAACCAACTTGCTGTTTTTCACTAAGGGCGAAGCATTCAACGATGGCAGCGAACGCTTCCATACCGAAACCATCTGGTTTTACGAGCATCCTTATCCACCCGGCTACAAAAGCTATTCCAAGACCAAGCCGATCCGTTTCGAGGAATTCGCGCCGGAAATCGAATGGTGGGGCGAGGAAGCGGATGATTTCTCCGCACGTACCGAAAACGCTTTCGCGTGGAAGGTGAATTTCAAGGCCAAGCGCGAACAGGCCGAAGCAGCCGCCCAGCCCCATTGGCACCGCGCCGAACAGATCAACAACGAAGCCAGCGCGCTGGAAAATAAAATCCGCGATCTGCGGAACGCCATCAAAGGGGTGAATAACGCCAGGGGGCGCCAGCGGCTTGTGGGCGAAATCGAAATGCTTCGTCCACAAGCCGAAGGGCTGCGCCTGCAAGCCCGCGATGCAAAAGCAGCCGGTGACCGCCTCTATTGGCCCATCTACAACCTCGACCTCAAGAACCCCAACGCACCGGAAGAGGAAAGCCACGATCCCGACGTGCTGCTGGAAAAATACAAAACGTTGCTCGGTGAAATCGAAGAAACCGAAAACCGCTTGAAAGGCGAACTGGCCGCCGCGCTGGCGCACCACTTCGGGGCAGACGAGGCGCAAGCATGAGTCCGCCGCGTAAAAAAACTGATGCACCGCCCGCCCAGGCAAGCGATACGGCGCTGCTGGGCGACATCCGCCAGATCATTGAACAAGGCCGTCGGCAACTCGCCACCACCGTCAACAGCGCCTTGACCCTGCTGTACTGGCAGGTCGGCCAACGCATCCGAATCGAAGTACTCAAACAGGAACGCGCCGCCTACGGAGAACAGATTGTTCGCATACTGTCGAGACAATTGCAGATCGACTATGGACGCGGCTTCTCGGAAAAAAATCTGCGTCACATGCTGCGTTTTGCGGAAACCTTCGCCGAGGAAAACATTGTCTTGACGCTGTCGAGACAATTGACCTGGAGCCACTTTCTCGAACTGATCTATCTGGCTGACCCGCTGGCGCGCGATTTTTACGCGCAGATGAGCGCCCAGGAAGACTGGAGCGTGCGCCGTCTGCGCGAACGCAAAGACACCCGGTTGTTCGAGCGCACGGCGCTGTCCAGACAACCCGATACCCTGCTGGCGCGGGAACTCGCGGCGCTGCGCGAAACCGGCGAAATCACCCCCGCTCTTGTGCTGAAAGACCCTTACGTGCTGGATTTCCTCGGCCTCAACGACCGCTACCTGGAGCGCGATCTGGAAGACGCCATCCTGCGCGAATTGGAGCAATTCCTTCTGGAATTGGGCGCGGGCTTCAGTTTCGTGGCGCGGCAAAAACGCATCCAGATCGACAATGATGATTTCTACATCGACCTGCTGTTCTACAACCGCCGCTTGAAGCGCCTTGTCGCCATCGACCTCAAACTCGGCGATTTCAAGGCCGAATACAAAGGGCAGATGGAGTTATACCTGCGCTGGCTTGCCAGGCATGAGTCGGAATCCGGCGAAGCGCCGCCGCTGGGCATCATCCTGTGCGGCGGCAAAAAGCGCGAGCAGATCGAATTGCTGGAACTCGACGCCAGCGGCATCCATGTTGCCGAATACATCACCGTGCTGCCGCCGAAGGAGGTGTTGCAGGCCAAGTTGCGCGAGGCCATCGCGCGGTCGCAGGCGCGGCTGGAACAGCGCGGCGGGGAAGAAGTCTGATGGACGCGCAGCGGTTTATTGCGGAGTTTGGGCATATTGCCAATGCGCCGGGAGGGGTGGCGCGGTTGCGGGAGTTGGTACTTCAACTGGCGATTAGCGGGCGCTTGTCCGAACGTGAAATCAATGACGTTCCTGCATCGCTTCTCATTCGAGAAAATCTTGAAGTACAACTAGACTTAATTCGCTGTAAAAAACTGAAACGACAGCATGCTCCTCGACCTGTTGCTCAGACTCCTTGGTTTTTACCCGAAGGTTGGGTTTGGACGCGCCTTGGGTTGGTAACGAATTATGGCGATTCCCTGAAGGTTGAGTTCTCCGATGTCACAGAAGACACTTGGGTTCTTGAACTTGAGGACATAGAAAAAGGAACCTCAAGATTGCTAACAAAAGTTCTTGCTCGCGAGCGAAGATTCAAGAGCATGAAAAACGGGTTTCCTGCTGGTGCAGTTCTTTATGGAAAGCTGCGACCCTACTTGGATAAGGTGATACTTGCAGATGAAGCGGGCGTATGCACGACCGAAATTAATCCAATCTCCTTTTTTAAAGGAATTAATGCACGTTACTTGCGCTGGTATTTGAAATCACCTTATTTTATCGCTTACGCAAGTGGTTCGACCTACGGGATGAATTTGCCTCGCATGAGTACAGATTCTGCACGCGAGGCGCTCTTCCCATTTCCACCTCAAAACGAACAATCCCGCATCGTCGCCAAAGTCGATGAACTGATGGCCTTGTGCGACAAGCTGGAAGCGCAGCAGAAAAGCCGCCGCCAACTGCAAACCGCCCTGCGCGAGTCCACCCTGCAAGCCGTCGCCGCTGCCACGTCGCCCGACGAACTGCGCGCTGCTTGGATGCGGTTGTCAGAGAACTTTCCTTGTTTGTTTGCTGCTCCGAACGATTTGGATGACCTTGAGCAGAACATCAAAAAACTGGCTCTCATGGGGTTGATAACGTCAGCAGCGCCGGGCGAAGCCGTTTCGGAGGACTTGGTTTCGAGAGTTGAATCGACCATGCCCGGAGATTCGTTGGCGGTGAATTGGAAAATACCAGACCATTGGCTTTAGGTCAAATGTTCATGGCTTGGCGAGGCTCGTCTTGGGAAAATGTTAGATACGTCAAAAAACAAAGGAGATCTCAAACCTTACTTGAGAAACGTTAACGTGCGTTGGCGGAAATTTGATCTACACAATGTGCTGCAAATTCGTGTTGAAAAGCATGAGCTTCCTCGAATCAGTGTAAGGCGAGGTGATTTGATAATCTGCGAGGGAGGTGAGCCAGGAAGAGCCGCTATCTGGAACCGTGATGAGGAGTTTGTGATACAAAAAGCGCTTCATCGTTTCCGGTGTGGTCCTGATGTTTTGCCAGGCTACATTCTTTTTTGTCTAGAGCATGATTATTTCTCAGGTCGATTGGCTCGTTATTACACCGGGGCGACCATCAAGCATTTAACTGGAAAATCGTTAGCGGAATATCTTATCCCTTTACCTCCGCTTAATGAGCAGCGCAGAATATTGCTTGTTGCAAAGAGAATATCTTCTGCGGTTACAGAATTAAGGAAGCAGTTGCAAGGCGCCAATCAGTTTGGAGAGATGTTCGCGATGTCCACCATCTCCACCCTTACCGGCATAGCCATCGCCCCCACCCAGGACGCCCCCATGAAAGCCCCTAAAACCGAACTGTCCGCGCCGCTGCGTTCAGGCAAAAAACCCAGCGTCAAGGATCAAGCGCCGTTGGCCGTCATCCTCACGCGCCAGCAAGGCGGCATGAACGCCAAAGACCTGTGGCAACGCTACGGCGGCGAGATCGATGCCTTCTACGCCCAACT
>JAITMV010000232.1 GCA_031277295.1 Burkholderiaceae bacterium
CACTGGACAAGGGCCGGTGTCGCGCACACAGGGCAACCACAAGGGTTGCCCCTACGCCAAACGTTTCATGCGTCGCGGGTGGCGCGTGAGCGACATGGAAAACTGAAGTGAAACTGGAATTCTCACCCTGTCCTTTCCTTCGTCATTCCCGCGAAGTTTTCGCCTGCGCGGGAATGACAGGGAATCCAAGGGCGCTTGTTCAAGCAATCGGTTCGAGGAAGCGCCGCTGGATTCCCGCCTTCGCGGGAATGACGGGGCGAGGCGGCGCGCGAGCGCCATGAACAACTGAGATGAAACAATTCACATTGTCTCGCTGGTTTTTCTCCTTCTCCCTTTTGGATGGGGGCTGACGGCGCAAAAAAGCAAACGTAGGGTGGAGTTCAGCCCGCCATTGCGCCGCTTCACGAAACCGAGGGATGGCGAGGTGAACCCCGCCCTACGTTTGCTTTCCCATCGTCATTCCCGCGCAGGCGCATGGGCGCTATGGAAAGCAGAGATGAATTTTGCAAAGGCCGACGATATAATAAAAATCTTGTCGGCGTGTAGCGCAGCCTGGTAGCGCACTTGCATGGGGTGCAAGGGGTCGCGAGTTCGAATCCCGCCACGCCGACCAAGTACCCAAGGGATTGCAGCTATTAAAACTGTAGTCCCTTTGTTGTTTGGCGAAGCCCTGAATGCCTTCGCCATCGGCGCGGCCTCAAGCGCGATATGGCGCGAAGCTTACTGCGTTGGCGGATGCTGCAATCGTTTCCAGCCGATCACCGGCCAGTCGCTTCGCGCCTGATCGCTGTCGCCGCCGTACACCACGCTGCCGCCTTCCAGCGCATCGGGGAAGGCGGCGGAGAAATTGCTCAGACCGCGAAAGTAATCGGTGCTGACCGTTGCGCCAGCCTTGATTTCTACGGCGCGCAGCTTGCGGCCCGAGGGGATCAGCAGATCGACTTCGTTGCCTGTCGCATCACGGAAGAAATACATTTGCGCCGGCTCGCCTTGGTTGAATCGGCTCTTCAGGGCTTCCATGATGACCAGGTTTTCGAACAAGCCGCCAAATAGCGGATCGCGCGTTACTTGCTCGGCGCTGCGCAGCCCCAATAACCAACAGGCCAGACCGACGTCGAAAAAGTACAGTTTGGGGCTTTTTACCAGCCGCTTGGATGTGTTGGTGAACCAAGGCGGCAGGACGTGCACGATGAAGCTGGTTTGGAGCAGGTCAAGCCACGCTCTGGCGGTGGCGTGCGAAATGCCGGCGTCATTGCCCAGGCTCGTGAGATTGACGAGCTGACCGACGCGGCCGGCGCACAACCGCACGAAACGCTCAAAGCGCTGCAAGTCGTGAACGGCGGCCAGTTGGCGCAAGTCACGTTCTACGTAGGTGGCGAAATAGTCGCCGAGCGCCCGTGAAGGATCGAGGCCGCGGTCGTGAATACGCGGGTAAAAGCCCGTCAGCAGTGTTTGAGCCAGCGATGACACCGGATGCAGCCGAGCAACTTCGGCCAGCGAAAACGGCAATAGCCGCAACACCGCCGTGCGACCGGCCAACGACTGGCTGACTTGGGACATAAGCTCGAATTGCTGGCTGCCCGTCAGGATGAAGCGCCCTGGGGTGGGGTCGGCGTCAACTGTCGCCTGAAGGTAGGAGGGGAGCTGAGGCGCGCGCTGGATTTCGTCGAGGATGGCGCCGCTTCTGATGCTCTTGAGAAAGCCCCGCGGGTCTTCCTCGGCGAAACGCCGCGTATCGGGGTCTTCCAGCGTGATATAGGGCTTGTCGGGAAAGAGACCGCGGCACAGCGTGGTCTTGCCGCTTTGGCGCGGACCCGTGAGCGTCAGAACGGGAAATTGACGCGCCAGTTCGACGGCCAGTGGTGTGATGTCGCGAGGAACCATGAAAGCGAGTTTAGCTTATTTTTTGCAAATTGAAGATTTATTCTTGTATTTGCAATTGGGTGTTTTCGCCTCCCTACTCGTTGAGGTTGAACCCAGGTTTGAAATGCCTTGATTGGCGTCGGCCGCCTTACCTTATTGACGCACCAGTTCCACGCGCCGGTTTTTGGCGCGTCCTTCTTCGGTTTCGTTCGGCGCTGCCGGTTCGCTGGCGCCGGCGCCGCGCGCGGTAAAGCGTTTGGCGTCAATGCCTGTTTGGGTGAGCGCGCGCATGACCGAAGCGGCGCGGCGGTTGGATAGGTCCTGGTTGTGCGCCTGGGCGCCGGTTGAGTCGGTATGGCCCACCACCCGCAGGCTCAACGTGGAGTTGTCTCGCATGAGTTTGCTGATTTCGTCCAGTGTGCCGCCAGTGGTCTCGCGTTTGGCGAGCAGGTAGCGCGTGCTGCCTTCTTCGCACGAGTAGCCTACCGAATCCCAACCACCGCTTGGGTCCGTCGCCGATGGCCAGCGTGTGGCTTTGCTCAGCACGTGGGTGGGCCAGATCGGGTTTTTTCGGTCTGGTCGGTGTAGCACGAACCATTGGCGCTGCCGCAACTGAACAGTATTTCCAGCCCCTTGGCTTTCAGGCTGCTTTCATGGTTGCGCAGTACTTCGAGCGATGAGCGGCCCTTGGGTAAGTCGTAGTAGTAGAACGAGACGTTGCCTTCCAGCGGCAGCAGCGCATCGGTTTTTTCGCGATTTCTCCAGTCCAATGGGCTTTTGAGGAGACTGAATTCGTTGTACTTGGGCGGCTGGTGGAAGAACAGCGTCGATCCTTCATAGCGTCCCACCAGCGGGTGATCCTTGTCCGGTTCGGCGGCGTGGCTGGGGGGCGGCGACAGGGGTGAGCAGCGCGGCCAGCAGCGCGATGTTTGGGAGGGTTGTGCGGAAAACACGAAACGTTTGATTCATGGTGCGCTCTGACGGTTCATTTGTGCGTTGGCGGCTTCCATCTTGCCGGGCCAGGTGTTTTGATCGAAGACGGCGTGGCTGGGCGCACCGCTGGCCATCGCCGCGCCGCCGATGACCATGCCCGTGGCTATGGCGCAGCTCCAGCTCAGCACGATGGCGCAGACGACGCTGATGGCGGTGTAGCCGGCAGCTTTTTCGGGCGGGCATTTCATCGTGACTGGCAGGCCCCGGTACAGCAGGTAGATGTTGTAGATGGAGCCGGCCAGAACAATCAGCAGGCCAAGCCAGGCAATGACCAGGCCGATGGAGGCGACGCAGCTCGCGGTTGCGGCGTAGGCGACGGTTTTGAGCGCTTCGGTGAGGTTCTTGCGGCCACCGAAGATGGGCGCTAGCGTGTTGACGATGAGTGCCATTACGTATACCAGCGCCAAGCTTAGCGCATAGCCGATGATCGCCCCGATCAGTCCGTTGGCAATCGGCGTGCGGGCGCTTAGGCCGAAAGCGCCATAGCCGATCAAGCTGCTTTTGATAAAACCTGCCAGCGCGGGTGCGGCGGCGATGATGGCGATGTAGCTTTTATAAAGACCGGGCACGGTGGCCGGCTCGGAGGCAATCGCCTGCCATTCGGTTTTTGGGCTGAGCAGGATGTTTTTGATGCGGTCGATGAGGTTCATCGTAATACTGGGGGTCGGTTTGGACAACGCCCTTGGCTGGGCGGCAGGCTGCGACCCAGGCTCACAGGGTATGCGGGTAAATTAGTCCGCGGGCGTGATCTTGCGGATTCTGTGGTTTGCGGTGTCGGCGACGTAGATTACGCTTTGGGCGTTGACGGCAACGTCTTGAGGCCAGTGGAAAGACGCTTGTATGAAATTACCAGCCAGTGTGCTGACTTCGCAGGCTGGAGTGATTTTACGAATAAAGCTTTTTTCACCTACGTAAACATTGCCGTCTTTGTCGACCGCGATGGCTTCGGGTTGGTTGAAAGTGGCGCTGGCGCAGGGGCCGTTGACGGGGATGGTGCTGGCCGAACCCGTGCCCCAGGTGCTGATGGCGCCGTCGGCGGCGATTTTATGAATCTTATGGCTGTCTTTGGCGGTTGCGTAGATGCTGCCGTCGGGGCCGACGGCGATTTTTACCGGGGTGTCAATGGCGCCGATGGTGCTGGTGAGCGTCGAGACTACGGCGCCGGACTTCGGGTTTTCCGGTGGCGCGACTACTGTGTCGGGGTCTTTGGGCTGGGGCGCTACCACGTGGTTATCGTCATTATCGTCATCATCGCCGCCGCAGCCGGCCAGTGACAGAGACAGTACGCTTGCGGCCAACATGGTCGCGCGCAGCAGGGATTTGGATTTGTTTGGGTGCATGGACATGCTTTTCTTTCAGGGAGGTTGATGATCCATTTGTTGAGCCAGCGCTGCATGTCTTCTCGCTCTTTGAAGCTGCCGATCTTGTCGCGCGCGATGCATTTGAGGTAGTGCGCGAAGCGGTTGCAGGCAAACAGGTAGGGCAGGCGGGCGGCGAGGTTGGCGTTGGCGGTGGCGTCGGGGTCGTCGTATTCGGCGGGTTTGTTGAGCGACTGCGCGCCGATGAAGGCGGCGAAGTCGGAGTTTTTGCGGTGGATGAGCGACAACAGGCCGGCTTTGGATAGCTCGGCTTCGCGGCGGTCGTTGATGGCGATTTCGGTCGAGCATTTCTGGTCGACGCCGCCGTCGTCGCTGTGGAAGGTGTGCAGGGGCAGGTTTTCGACCGCGCCGCCGGATTCGATGCCGCGGATGCGCGAGCCCCAGCCGTAGAGTTTGTAGGAGCGGTTGATGTCGGTGGTCATGGCGTAGGCGGCGTTGGCCCAGGCGTATTTGGCGTGGTCGGCGCCGGCGGTGCCTTCCTCGAAGTCGAATTGTTCGACCGGGTTGGCTAAAAGCGAAAATCTGCCCCACTGCATCCAGTGCAATATCCGACCAGGTTCAGACAATGAAACGTTCTGTCCGCCGCCCGATACCAAACGGACGCGGCCCCAAAGCAAGTGCCGGCAACACTCTTGATGCCGTCTTCGCGCAAGCCATGCAGCTTTACGGCGAGCAGCAATATGAGACGGCGCTGAGGCTGTGTCGCCAAAAGCTGTTGCCGACGGCGCCGCGCCATCCGAGCGTGCTTTGCCTGGCTGGTGTGCTTTGCTTCATGGTTAAAGATTACGGCGCTTCGGAGCGTTATCTGCGCGAATCAATCGCCGCTGGCGAGACAGCCGAGGCACATACCAATCTTGGCTTGACCTTGACTGAGCTGCACCGTCAGGCAGAGGCCGAAAGCTCCTATCGCCGCGCGGTGGAGCTTGATCCCAACCAGGCTCAAGCCTGGAATAACTTGGGCAATATCTTGCGCCGAAGCCATCATGAGGCGCGCAAAAAAGAGGGGCTGCAATGCTATCGGCAGGCCATCGCCGCGAGGCCGGACTATGCCACCGCTTATAGCAACCTGGGGTATGCCCTGGAGAACTTGAAGGACTATGCGGGGGCCGAAAAAAATTATCGTCAAGCACTGGCTTACAACCCGCGTCACCTGGGCACGTTGATCAATTTGGCCGAGTTGCTTGACAAGACCGGGCAAACCGAACAGGCCTTGCACTGCTACCGGCAGGCGGCGGCCTTTTATCCGCAAAACACCAAAATTCTGGGCAGCGCCTTGAAATTGCGGCGCAATGTGGCGGATTGGGACGCCCAAGCGACACCGCGAGTGGAACAGCTTTTGGCTGCCTTGCCCACGGATCGGCACAGCGAATTGCAGCCCATGAATCTGCTTGCCCTTGTCGAAGCCGACGCCAAAATGCAGTTGCTGACCGCGCAACGCTTTGCCAACGCACAATGGGCAACGCAATTGGCGCAGCCGCCTCTGGTCAGCCTGCCGGCGCCGCCCTTGGAGGGAAAGTTGCGCATTGGCTACTTGTCGGCGGATTTTCGCAATCATCCAGTCGCTCACCTGATTACCGATGTGATCGCCGCCCACGACCGCGAGCGGTTCGAGGTTTTTCTGTATTCCTACGGCCCCCTGACGGGCGACAAGGAGCAGCTTGCGCTGCGCGAGTTGGCCGATCACTTCGTCGTTATCAACGATTTCGACGACGATGAGGCCGCCGGGCGCATCCGCGCCGACAATATCGCCGTGCTGATCGATTTGACTGGCTTTACGACTCACGCCCGCGCCGGTATCAATGCGCTGCGCCCGGCGCCGGTAATTGCCTCCTGGATCGGCTACGTCGGCACCATGGGCGAGCCTCGCATGGCCGACTACATCATCGGCGATGCCATTGTCACGCCGCCGGAAATGGCGGCCAACTACAGCGAAGCGCTGGCGCTGATGCCCGAGTGCTTTCAGCCCAACCGTGCATGGTGTGCCCTGCCGCCGCCGCCGCCGCGCGCCGATGAGGGCTTGCCGGAAGACGCTGTCGTGCTGTGCAGTTTCAACCAGACTTACAAACTCAACCCGCAACTCTGGGACGATTGGTGCAGCATCCTGCGGCTGGCGCCGGAGGCCGTGTTATGGCTGGCGCCAGCGTCGCAGCCGTTGGTGGAGCGTAACCTGCGCCACGAAGCCGCGCGGCGCGGCATCGATGCCGGTCGGCTGATTTTTGCTCAACGCAAGCCTTTAAATCAGCATCACGCCCGCATTGCGCTGGCTGACTTGGCGCTTGACACGTTTCCCTATAACTCGGGCGCCACGGCCAGCGATACTTTGCGTGCTGGCGTTCCCTTGATTACGCAAATGGGTGACACGTTTTGCAGCCGCATGGCCGCCAGCTTGCTGCACGCCATTGGTCTGCCCGAGCTGGTCACCACCGACCGCAATGATTACGTGCGGCTTGCCGCCGATTTAGCGCGCGATGGCGCCCGGCGCCAAGCGCTGCGTGGCAAGCTCGCGCGGCTTTTGCCGGAGTCGAACCTGTTCAATCCGCAGCGGCTGACCCGTCAGTTCGAGGCGCTGTGCCTCGCGATGTACGCCCAAGCGCAAACCGGCCAGCGCAATATCATCACGGTAGTGTGAAATTCGCGTCTCGCCATTGCCGCGCCGGTTTTTCCCATTCCCCCATTGGGGGAATGGCAGGGATGGGGGCTTGCGGCGCGTCAAAAGCGCGCTACGCCAGTTGCCAGCGCTGCCCGCCTCCACCCCTATCCTTTCCCAAAGGGAGAGGGAGAAATGCCGGCAGCCGCGTTTGGCAAACACATCGCTATGAATCGCACCCTCGGTATGTGCTTTTCGCTCTTGCACGGCTATAATTCCTAAGTTTGTGCATTTCGCAAAAACGCACGTGGCGTGCAGTTCCGGCGCGCCACGCAAGTCAAACCATTTGGAACGAGGATTAGCTCAAGCCCATGATCTCCAAGGAGAATAAGGCCGCCGTGGTCAAGGACAACGCGCGCGCCGCCAACGATACCGGCAGCCCCGAGGTGCAGGTCGCCATTTTGACCGCCCGCATCAACGAGTTGACGCCCCACTTCAAGCAGCACGTCAAGGATCACCACGGCCGCCGCGGTCTACTGCGTATGGTCAGCCGTCGCCGCAAGCTGCTGGACTACCTCAAGGCCAAGGATGCCGACCGCTACTTGGCCCTGATCGGCAAACTAGGCTTGCGCAAGTGAGCCTATGACACGCCAAAACGCCTGATGCTCATCAAGGGCTCAGGCGTTTTTGTCTTTCTAGCGGAGCGCGGGTCTTTTTTCAAGCAACGCTGTGTCATTCCATTCGCGGCCGGCCAGCATGGCGGCCGGAGGTTCATGGCTATGGCATCGTGATTCCGTATGAAGCCCCAAGCTCCGGCGCTTGTATCCCAGGCGTTGTCAGCAATGTAAACAGGAGCAGTAATGAGTCTTTTTAGCAAAGTCACCAAACAGTTTCAATGGGGCGACAAGACGGTCGTCATGGAGACCGGCGAGATCGCCCGTCAGGCCGCCGGTGCGGTGTTGGTGGATATTGACGGCACGGTGATCCTGGCCACGGTGGCGGCCAGCAAGTCGGCAAAGCCGGGGCAGGATTTCTTTCCGCTGACGGTGGACTACATCGAGAAAACCTACGCGGCGGGCAAAATTCCCGGCAGTTTCTTCAAGCGCGAGGCCAAGCCGAGCGAGTTGGAGACGTTGACCAGCCGCTTGATTGACCGGCCGATCCGCCCGCTGTTTCCCGACGGATTTTTCAACGAGGTGCATGTGGTGGTGCATACGCTGTCGCTCAATCCGGAGGTGGATGCCGACATTGCCGCCATGATCGGCGTTAGCGCCGCGCTGTCGGTGAGCGGCATTCCGTTTAATGGCCCGATTGGCGCGGCGCGCGTCGGCTACGTCAATGGCGAATACGTGCTGAACCCCGGCCCGAGCGCGCGCAAGAACAGTCAGCTCGATTTGGTGGTGGCGGGCACCGAAAGCGCGGTGCTGATGGTTGAATCCGAGGCCGATCAGTTGTCGGAGGACGTGATGCTGGGCGCGGTGGTGTTCGGCCACGCGCAGGGCCGCATCGCTATCGAGGCGATTCACGAACTGGTGCGCGACGCGGGCAAGCCGCTGTGGGCCGAGGACGGCACCTGGGCGCCTGAGGCTAAGGACGAGTCCTTCATTGAGCGGGTCGGCGTGCTGGCCGAACCGGTGTTGCGCGCGGCTTACCAGATTCGCGCCAAGCAGTCCCGCACCCATGCCCTGCGCGAGGCTTACGCGGCAGTCAAGGCGGGGCTGAAAGAGCAAGACATTGTCTTTGACGAGGTGCAACTCGAAGGCCTGCTGTTCGAGATGGAGGCGCATATCGTGCGCCATCAGATTCTGGCCGGCGAGCCACGCATCGACGGCCGCGATACGCGCACCGTGCGCCCGATTGAAATCCGCTCCAGCGTGCTGCCGCGCACCCACGGCTCGGCTTTGTTCACGCGCGGCGAGACGCAGGCGCTGGTGGTGACCACGCTGGGCACTGAGCGCGATGCGCAACGCATTGACGCGCTGGCTGGCGAGTTCGAGGATCGTTTTTTGTTTCACTACAACATGCCGCCCTTTGCCACCGGCGAAGCGGGCCGCATGGGGTCAACCAAGCGGCGCGAGGTCGGCCACGGTCGCCTGGCCAAGCGCTCGCTGGTGCCGTTGCTGCCGACCAAGGACGAGTTTCCTTACACCATCCGGGTGGTGTCGGAGATCACCGAATCCAACGGGTCGTCGTCGATGGCGTCGGTGTGCGGCGGCTGCCTGTCGCTGATGGACGCCGGCGTGCCGATGAGGGCGCACGTGGCCGGTATCGCCATGGGCCTCATCAAAGAAGGTAACCGTTTCGCCGTGCTGACCGACATCCTGGGCGATGAGGATCATCTGGGCGACATGGACTTCAAGGTCGCAGGCACCACCGCCGGCATCACTGCCTTGCAGATGGATATCAAGATTCAAGGCATCACCAAGGAGATCATGCAGGTTGCGCTGGCGCAGGCCAAAGAGGCGCGCTTGCACATTCTCGACAAGATGCAGGAGGCGATGGGTCAGGCGCGCGCCGAGATCAGTTCCTGGGCGCCCAAGTTGTACACGATGAAGATCAACCCCGAGAAGATCCGCGACGTGATCGGCAAGGGCGGCGCCACCATCCGTCAGTTGACCGAAGAAACCGGCACCACCATCGATATCGACGAAGACGGCACCATCACCATCGCCAGCAACGACGCCGCCAAGGCTGATGACGCCAAGCGCCGCATCGAGGCCATTACCGCTGAGGCCGAGGTCGGCAAAATTTACGAAGGTCCGGTGACCAAGCTGCTGGATTTCGGCGCGCTGGTCAACGTGTTGCCTGGCAAGGACGGTTTGCTGCACATCAGCCAGATCGCGCACGAGCGGGTCGAGAAGGTCAGCGATTACCTGCATGAAGGCCAGGTGGTGCGCGTGAAGGTGCTGGAAACCGACGACAAGGGGCGCATCAAGCTGTCGATGAAGGCGTTGCTTGAGCGCCCGGCGGGCTTGCCCGAGCACGAGCGCGCCCCACGCGAGGAACGCGGCGAGCGTCGCGAACGCGAGGATCGTCCGCAGAATTACAGCGGCTACCTGCGTTCGGGCACGCGGTCGCAAAATGCGGCGCGCGAAGATCGCTTTGGAGCGGCGGCAAGCGAGGACAATGGTTCGTCCGAGCCGCAATGAACGCCTATCGTTTTCGCGGGAGCGGACTTTGAGCTTTTCTCCCCAAGGGGCGAGGTAGCGATACAGCCGCTCAGCCCATTTTCGTCATGAACTGCATTGAAATCCGCGCATTTGGCCCGCCTGCCGTGCTGATGCCCGCCGAGCGTCCGATCCCGGCGGCGGGCGCGGGCGAGGCGCTGATCCGGGTCAGCGCCTCGGGCGTCAATCGGCCCGATGTGGTGCAGCGTGCGGGCCATTACCCGCCGCCGCCTGGCGCATCCGATCTGCCGGGGCTGGAAGTGGCGGGTGTCATCGAATCTGGTGACGCGGCGGCGCTGGCCGCAGCCGGCTTGGCGCCAGGCGAGCGTGTCTGCGCGCTGGTGGCCGGCGGCGGCTATGCCGAATATTGCGCGGCCCCGGTGGCGCAGTGCCTGCCGGTACCTGGAGGACTGAGCGACATCGAAGCCGCTTCGCTGCCAGAAACCTTCTTTACCGTCTGGAGCAACGTATTCGAGCGCGCCCGCTTGCGAGCTGGTGAAATCCTGCTGGTGCAAGGCGGCACCAGCGGTATCGGCGTCACCGCCATCCAGCTTGCCAAGGCTGCCGGCGCGGTTGTGATGGTTACCGCCGGTTCGGACGAAAAATGCGCCCGAGCCGTTGAACTCGGCGCCGACCACGCCATCAACTACCGCACGCAAGACTTTGCCGACGAGACGATGCGGCTTACCGGCGGCAGGGGCGCCGACGTGATTCTGGATATGGTCGCTGGCGATTACGTCAAGCGCGAGGTTGATTGTCTGGCCGACGATGGCCGCCTGGTCATCATCGCCGTGCAAGGCGGCGTCAAGGCCGGCTTCAATGCCAGTCTGGTGTTGCGTAAGCGGCTGACGATTACTGGCTCCACGCTACGCCCGCGTCCGGTTGCCTTCAAGGGCATGATTGCGCAGGCGCTGCGCGAGCGCGTCTGGCCGTGGCTGGAGCAGGGCAGCGTCAAACCTGTGATCCACAGCGTGTTTCCCGCTTTGCAAGCCGAGGGCGAGCTGCCCAGCGGCGCGGCGCGCGCGCATGCGCTGATGGAAAGCGGGCAATTGATCGGCAAAGTCGTGTTGTCTTGGGGGCAAGTATGAACACAAAGAAACTGATCGCCGGTAACTGGAAGATGAACGGTTGTCTGGCCGCCAATCAGACGCTGATGCATGAGTTGTTGTCTGGCGTCGGCCAGCCCGCTTGCGATGTTGCGGTCTGCCCGCCAGCGCCTTACCTGGCGCAAGTGCGGCAGTTGCTGGCGGCAAGCCGCGTCATTGATCTGGGCGCGCAAGATGTGTCGCAGCACGAAGGCGGCGCGTTCACTGGCGACGTGTCGGCCACCATGCTGCGCGACTTCGGCGTGCGCTACTGTCTGTGCGGTCACAGCGAGCGGCGCTTGCATCAGGGCGAGACCGACGTGCAGGTGGCCCTCAAGGTCAAGCGGGCGTTGGCCGCCGGTATTACGCCTATCGTCTGCGTCGGCGAGACCTTGCGCGAGCGCGAGGAGGGCATGACCGAGTTCATCGTCAAGCGCCAACTCTCGGCGGTGATTCACCTCAATGGCCACTGCATCAGCGAAATCGTGGTGGCCTATGAGCCGGTGTGGGCCATTGGCACCGGCCAGACCGCCACGCCCGCGCAGGCCCAAAGCGTACATGCGGTGCTGCGCGCTCAATTGAAGGCCGCCACCGATCAGGCCGGGCGCATCCGCATCCTGTACGGCGGTAGCATGAACGCGGCCAATGCCGCGGAGTTGCTGGCACAGCCAGATATTGACGGCGGGTTGATCGGCGGCGCGTCGCTCAAGGCGCTGGACTTTTTGAAGATCGTGGCGGCGGCCGGTTGATATTGGTTTGGGAGTAATAGCATGGACTTCGTGTTGAGATTGGCGTTGGTGTTGCAAATCCTGTCGGCGTTGGTGATGATCGGCCTGATTCTGGTGCAGCACGGCAAGGGCGCCGATATGGGCGCGGCCTTCGGCAGCGGTGCGTCTGGCAGCTTGTTCGGCGCCAGCGGCAGTGCCAATTTCCTGTCGCGCGCCACCGCCGTGCTGGCTACGGTGTTTCTGGTATGCACGCTGGCGCTGGCGTATTTCGGCTTCAGCGTGCGCGGCACGCCTTCCGGCGGTTCCACGAGCGTGCTGGAGCGCGCGGCGGTGGTCGCGCCGTCCGTGGGCAGCGCTTCGGAGCAGTCTTCTTCCGCTGCCGGGGCCGCCGCCATCCCGTCGGCGGCTGTCGCCGCACCGACGGCCAGCGCCGCTGCGCCTGCCGTGCCGGCGTCCGGCGCAGCGCAAATTCCGACTCAATAAGAGCCTGTTCGTGTGTCGGAAACTTGGTTTTTCCTCTGTAACAGATCGTTTTCCGAGTAAACTACTAGGCGCTTTGGAGTCTGGCAACAAGTGTGTTCGGTGCCTGTGCCGGACTGGGGCGCACGATTGCCGTCGTGGTGAAATTGGTAGACACGCTATCTTGAGGGGGTAGTGGCGAAAGCTGTGCGAGTTCGAGTCTCGCCGACGGCACCAAAATGTGAAACCGCCGAGGTCGCGCTTTGAGCCGGACTTGGCGGGTAACGAAGAATCTGAATCCGTGACCTCAAGAAGGAAAGGTCTCACCCGCAAGGTGGTGTGCTTCTCCTCTTCAACTCACGGATTCAGGGAAGAAACCTGATGAATCTTGCCGAATACCTACCCGTCCTGTTGTTCATCCTGCTGGGGCTGTTTGTCGGGGCGGCCTGTCTGGGTATAGGCAATTTCCTCAAGCCGCACACGCCCGACGCGGCCAAAAATTCTCCCTACGAATGCGGTTTCGAGGCGTTCGAGGACGCGCGCATGAAGTTTGACGTGCGCTATTACCTGGTGGCCATTCTGTTCATCCTGTTTGATCTGGAGATCGCCTTTCTGTTTCCGTGGGCGGTGGTGCTCAAGGAGGTGGGGCTGGCCGGGTTCGTGGCGGTGCTGATCTTTCTGGCCATCCTGGTGGTGGGCTTCGTTTATGAATGGAAGAAAGGCGCGCTCGATTGGGAGTGAGGGCTGCCGGCGCGGCATTCGGGAATTTCGTACATGAATGATCAGTTTCAGCAAAAGGGCTTTTTGCTCACCAGCGTGGATGCGGCGGTGAACTGGGCCAAGACCGGGTCGATATGGCCGGTGACTTTCGGCTTAGCCTGCTGCGCGGTGGAAATGATGCACGCCGCCGCCGCGCGTTATGACATTGCGCGCTTCGGCGCAGAGGTGTTTCGCGCTAGTCCGCGGCAGTCGGACTTGATGATCGTCGCCGGCACGCTGACCAACAAGATGGCGCCGGCCTTGCGCAGGGTGTACGACCAGATGGCCGAGCCGCGTTGGGTGATTTCGATGGGGTCGTGCGCTAACGGCGGTGGCTACTACCACTATAGCTACGCGGTGGTGCGCGGCTGTGATCGCGTGGTGCCGGTGGACGTGTATGTGCCTGGCTGCCCGCCAACGGCGGAGGCGTTGCTGTACGGCATCATCCAGTTGCAGCAGAAGGTGCGCCGCACCCATACCATCGCGCGGGGTTGAGCATGACCGATGTTGCAATCGCCCCCCAAGCGCTGAAAACCGTCATTGCCGCCGCCTTGGGCGAGCAAGCGTGGCGCATTGATGTGACGCTCGGCGAGGTGACCATCGCCGTCGAGTCGGCGCGCTATCACGATGTCATGCGCACGCTGCGCGATGCGCCGGGTTGCCGCTTCGAGCAGTTGATTGATTTGTGCGGGGTGGATTGCTCCGCTTACGGTAATGGTCGCTGGGAAGGCCCGCGCTTCGCGGTGGTGTCGCACCTGCTGTCGGTCAGCCTGAATCAGCGCGTGCGGGTGCGGGTGTTCTGCGACGCCGACGAGTTTCCCGAGGTGGCCAGCGTGACCGATCTGTGGAGCGCGGCCAACTGGTTCGAGCGCGAGGCCTTCGATCTGTACGGCATCGTGTTCAACGGTCACGCCGATTTGCGCCGCATCCTGACCGACTACGGTTTTATCGGTTATCCGATGCGCAAGGACTTTCCACTTTCCGGCCACGTCGAGATGCGCTACGACGCCGAGCGTCAGCGCGTGGTCTACGAGCCGGTGACGATAGAGCCGCGCGAAATTACCCCGCGCGTGATCCGCGAGGACAACTACGGGGGGTTGCACTGACGCGCACGCCCGAGGGCGGCGTTCGCAGGCTTTGACTGATGGCTGAGATCAAGAACTACACCCTGAACTTCGGGCCGCAGCACCCGGCGGCGCACGGCGTGCTGCGCCTGGTGCTGGAACTCGACGGCGAAGTCGTGCAACGCGCCGACCCGCACA
>JAITMV010000260.1 GCA_031277295.1 Burkholderiaceae bacterium
GCGTCGCCCGTGCGCGCCATCAGCACCAGCACGTCGGTGCTGCCCGCGCCGCTGATGAACGCCTTGCCGCCGTTGATGACGTAATGCCCGCCCTCGCGCCGGGCGCGCGTTTTCAGCGATGCCGCGTCCGACCCCGCGCCCGGCTCGGTCAGGCAGTAGCTGGCCAGTTTTGCGCCGCTGCACAGCGCCGGCCCCCATTCCTCGCGCACCGCGTCGGTGGCCCAGGTGCCGAGCATCCAGGCCGCCATGTTATGGATGGTGATGAAGGCGGCGGTGGACGGATCGACCGCCGCCATTTCCTCGAACACCAGCGTGGCGTCCAGTCGCGGCAGCGCCAGGCCGCCGGCGTTTTCGGGCGCGTACAGGCCGCAAAAACCCAACTCGCCCGCCTTGGCGATGGCCTCACGCGGGAAGATGCCTTCGGCGTCCCAGCGCGCGGCGTGCGGCGCCAGTTCAGCTTGCGCGAACTGGCGCGCGCTGTCGGCGAAGGCGCGCTGGTGGTCGGTGAGATCGAAGTTCATGCAGCAGCCATCTTTTTTCTTGTCAGCGATAGCGGCGATGGTGCCACATTGCTTTCACGCCAGACCTCAAGGCAACATCTCATCCAAATTCAGCGGATGAGCGTGCCTCGGTTTGCTCACCTCGGCGCCATGCGTAGCGCGCCGTCCAGACGAATCGTTTCGCCGTTCAGATGGCCGTTAGCAGCTATGTGGCAGGCCAATTCGGCAAACTCCCGCGGCTTGCCTAGGCGCCGCGGAAATGGGATCGATGCCGCCAGCGATTGCTGTATCGCCTCGGGCAAGGTGCGCATCAGCGGCGTGTCGAACAACCCCGGCGCAATGGTGCATACGCGGATGCCGTACTGTGCCAGGTCGCGCGCCATCGGCAACGTCATGCCAACCACGCCGTTCTTGCTGGCCGAGTACGCCTGCTGGCCGACCTGACCGTCGAACGCGGCTACGCTGGCGGTGAACACCATCGCGCCGCGCTCGCCGTCTTCCAGCGGCTCCAGCTTGGCGCAGGCGGCGGCGAACAGGCGCGCGGCATTGTAGGTGCCGATCAAGTTGACATTGATGATGCGGACAAAGTCTTCCAGTGGCGCGGCGTTGCCGTCCTTGCCGATCACGCGCTTGGCGGCGCCGATGCCGGCAATCTGCATCAAGATGCGCGCCGGCCCATGCGCGGCGGCAGCTTGCGCGACGGCGGCCTGCATGCTGTCGCCGCTGGTCACATCGGCTTGGATGGCCAAGCCGCCAATGTCGGCAGCGACTTTCTTGGCGTTATCGTGATTCACGTCCAACACCGCGACCTTGGCGCCCAGTCGCGCCAACTCGCGCGCCGTTGCTTCACCCAAGCCGGAACCGCCGCCGGTAACCAATGCTGCTTGTCCTTCGATTTTCATGTTGTCTTCCTTTGCTTTCAAATGGGTTGAATGGGACGACGGGATTTTCCAACAATAGCGCGACACCTTGCCCGCCGCCGGTGCAGGCCGGCCCGATGCCATATCGATACCGTATTTGAGACCCGCTTGTCGGATTTCGAGCGTTGCGGTGAGAATCAGTGAGAGTGCCTTACTTCAGATTGATGGTGGTATTCACCCCCTGCCCCGTCGTCTCATCATCAAACCAGCGCGCCGTTACCGTCTTGGTCTGGGTGTAGAACAGCACCACCTGCTTGCCGTAAGGCCCCAAGTCGCCCAGTTTGGAGGCGCGCGAGCCGGTGAACGAGAACAGCGGCACCGGCACCGGAATCGGCACGTTGATGCCGATCTGCCCGACGTCGATGTCGTCCTGAAACTTGCGCGCCGCCGCGCCCGATTGGGTGAAGATGGCCGTGCCGTTGCCGTTGGGGTTGGCGTTGATGAAGTCGATGGCCTGGTCCAGATCGCGCGCCGCCACCAGGCACAGCACGGGGCCGAAAATTTCCTGGTCGTAGATGGCCATACCGGGTTTGACGCCGGAGAAGATGGTCGGCCCGACGAAGTTGCCGTTGGCGTAGCCGGCCACCCGCGGGTTGCGGCCATCGAGTTCCAGTTTGGCGCCGTCGGCCACGCCGCGTTCGATCAAACTTTCGACCCGGCTCTTGGCGGCGCCCGAAATCAGCGGCCCCAGATCGGCGCCTGCTTCAGTGCCGGCATGGACTTTCAACGCCTTGGCCTTGGCGACTAAGTCGGCAATCCAGTTTTGCGCCTCGCCCACCAGCACCGCCGTGCTGACCGCCATGCAACGCTGGCCGGCAGCGCCAAAGGCCGCGCCCGCCAGCGCGTTCAGCGTCTGCTCCCGGTGCGCGTCGGGCATGACGACGGCGTGGTTCTTGGCCCCCATCATGCACTGCACCCGCTTGCCCGCCAGGCTGGCGCGCTGGTAAACGTGCGTGCCGACGCGGGTCGAGCCGACGAAGCTGATCGCCTTGATGTCCTGGTGGTCACACAGCGCGTTCACCGCGTCCTCGCCGCCGTGCACCACGTTCAGCACGCCGGGTGGAATGCCGGCTTGCAGCGCCAGCTCGCACAGCCGCATCGTCACCATCGGGTCCTGCTCCGACGGCTTCAAGACAAAAGTATTGCCGGTAGCAATCGCCATCGGGAACATCCACAACGGAATCATGGCCGGAAAGTTGAACGGCGTGATGCCCGCGCACACCCCCAGCGGTTGCAGCAGCGTATAGGTATCGACGCCCGTGGCGACGTTGTTGGCCAGTTCGCCCAGTTGCAGGTTGCCAATGCCGGCGGCGTGCTCCACCACCTCCAGGCCGCG
>JAITMV010000147.1 GCA_031277295.1 Burkholderiaceae bacterium
GACAAGGCTCAGCGCGGCATCGCCCGCTGGGACATCGCCGAGCGCGGCGAAGAAGTGGCCGTCAGCCCAGTGCTGGAAGCGCGCATCCGCGACGAATACCTGGGCTGCCTTTTCGGCCTGGTGTCTTTCATCATCGATCTGGACATCGTCGCTATCGACGACCTGAACAGGGCCGTCAACATCGCGCGTGACATGAAGGCGCCCTTCACTCTGATGAACGACATGGGGATTGTGCAGGCCCATGCGCTGGTGGCCAAGTTTTGCGCCGCGCATCCTGATTTCCGCATGCCGCAAAGCCTGGAGCGCGCGCGCGCCACCGGTGGCTGGAAGCTGTCGGACGTGAAGCGCTCACGCGTGGGCGACGTGGCGGTACTGAAAATCCGTCGTCCGCGCGTGCTCAATGCGCTCAACGGCGGCGTGGTCGATTCGCTCAAGGCATATCTGCGGGAGGCCGAGGCCGATTCCGCCGTGACCTCGGTGGTCATCACCGGGCACGGCGTCAAGGCGTTCGTCTCCGGCGCCGACATCGATGCCCTGGCCGCCTGCGGCACCGCTGAACAGGCGTACCAGTTCTCGCGCAACTTCCAGCAGCTTACCGAGCAGATCGAGGCCATGCGCAAGCCGGTGGTGTGCGCGCTCAACGGACTGGCCTTTGGCGGCGGGGTCGAATTGGCGCTGGGCTGCGCGGCGCGCGTGGCGCGTGCTGGGCTGTCAACGCTGGCCGCGCTGCCCGAGCCGACCCTGGGCATCATCCCCGGCGGCGGCGGCACCCAGCGGCTGCCACGGCTGATCGGCGTGGAGGCGGCAGCCCGGCTGATCCGCACCGGCGCTGCCGTGTCTTCCGATGCGGCGCTGAAGCTGGGGCTGGTCGATGAACTGGCCGACGATCCGCTTGAAGCCGCCATCGCGCTGGCCAGGCAATTGGCCGCCGGCAGCAAAAAAGCCAAGGCGCTGCCGAAAGGCAAGATCGATTGCCCGGCGCAACTGCCCGAGGTCGATATCGGTTACTTCAGCCGCTGCATCGACGCCTTGCTGTGCCAGGCCATCGTCGAAGGCGCGCAAGGCACGCTGGCGCAGGGGCTGGAACTCGAAGCCCGCCTGGTGGGCCGCTGCATGGAAACCGAGGACGCGAAGATCGGCATCGACAACTTCAAGCGCGCGGGCGCGCGCTCCAAGGCGGTTTTCGTTCATCGTTAAAAAAATGACAAATGACCACGCCTGCGGCGCATGACGAATGATCCGCTTCGCTCAATGTGATACTCGCGCGCCGAAGGCGTGGTAACTGTTCATTCGTTGATTCGTCATCTGTCATCAGTCACAAACTATGGAACATTACACCGCCGCCGTCGAGGACATGCGCTTTTTGCTCGAACGGGTGTTTGACTTCGAGCCGGTCTTGAGCCGCGCCACCGCCAGCGAAGTGGACGCGCAGACGGCTTTCTCCGTGCTGGAGCAAGGCGCGCAATTCGCCGCCAAGGTGCTGGCCCCGGCAGGCGTGACGGGTGACCAGATCGGCAGCCGCTTCGTCGATGGCGCTGTCGTCACCCCGCCTGGGTTCAAAGAGTGCTATCGGCGCTATTGCGAGGACGGCTGGCTCGGCGTCGATCTGCCAGCGCAGTTCGGCGGCCAAGGGCTGCCGCTGATGGTGCAGGCTGGCTTGGCCGAAATGGTGACCGGCGCCTACATGGCCTTCAGCATGTTGACCCTGCAAGGCCGTTCCGCCGCGCGGCTGCTGATCGGCCATGCCGAGGCCGCGGTACGCGACGCCCTGGTGCCGCGCCTGGTGTCCGGCGAATGGGCCGCCACCATCTGCATCACCGAGCCGCAGGCCGGCTCCGACGTGGGCCGCCTCACCACCCGCGCCGTGCGGCAAGACAACGGCCAATGGGCGCTGTCGGGCACCAAAATCTTCATCTCTTACGCCGACCAGGACGTCACGCCGCAAATCCTGCACATGGCGCTGGCGCGCACCCCCGGCGCGCCAGCGGGCACGCGGGGTTTGAGCCTGTTCATCGTGCCCAAATTCAAACTCGACGCCAACTGGCAGCCGGGCGAGCGCAACCCGGCGCGGGTGCAGCACATCGAGCACAAAATGGGCCTGAGCGCCTCGGCCACCTGCGAGCTGCACCTTGACGGCGCGCAGGGCTTCATGATCGGTGAAGAAGGACAGGGCCTGAAAGCCATGTTCGACATGATGAACGTGATGCGCCTGGAAACCGGCATCCAGGGCATCGGCGTTGGCGCCGCGGCGATGGCCAAGGCGTTGGCCTACACCGTCGAACGTACCCAGGGCGGCCCGGCGGACGCCCCGCCCACGCCGCTGACCGCCCACGCCGACGTGCGGCGCATGATCTACACCATGCGCGCGCGCGTCGAGGCCATGCGCGCCATGATGTTCGAGACCGCGCTGCAACTCGATCTGTCCTACGCCGCGCCAGACGCCGGCACGCGCGCCACCGCCCGCGAGCAGGTGCAGTGGCTGCTGCCGATCTGCAAGGCATTCTTTACCGACACCGGCTTCGAGGTCGCCAACCTGGCCATCCAATGCCACGGCGGTCACGGCTACATCCGCGAAACCGACGTCGAGCGCCACGTGCGCGACCTGCGCGTCGCCTCCATCTACGAAGGCACCAACGGCATCCAGGCGTTCGACCTGGTGGCGCGCAAACTGCTGCCTGACGGCGGCAAGCGTTATCAAGAGTTCATGCGCCGCATCCGCGCTGATCTGGCCGCCACAAAAGACCGCGCCGGGTTGGACGACATCCGCCAGGCGCTCACCCATGCCGCCGACGCCGCCGACCGCGTCACCCAAACCTATCTGGCGCAACCTCCCGCGCAGCGCCGCGACGCTGAAACCGGCGCTGCCGCCTACCTGTCGCTGATTGGCCGTGTGGCCAGCGGCTGGATGTGGCTGCGCATGGCGACGGCGGCCAGCGAAGACATGCCGCTGCACCGGCGCAAGCGCGAGCTGGCCCGGTTCTATGCCCGCTACCTGCTGCCGGAAGTCTTGGCCTTGGAACAGCAGGCCAGCGCCAGCGCCGCGTGGATCGACGGCCTGGACGCCGAAACCCTGGTGGACTACCGGTAATCGCAAGATGAAACTCACCTTGCCCCGTTTGTTCCCGACCGCGATCCACATGCTGGCCGACGCGGTGCGGCAAGCGCCCGAGCGGGAGGCGCTGGTCTGCGGCGGCGACCGCCTGAGCTACGCCGAATATGGCCGCTGCGTCGGCGCGCTGGCCACCGAGTTGGCGGCGCTGGGCGTGCGCGGGCAGCGTGTCGCCATCGTCTTGGGCAATTCGGTCGATCTGTGCATTGCAGTGCTGGCCGCGCAACTCGCTGGCGCACAGGCTTCCCTCCTCAACCCGATGTACACCGTCCATGAACTGGCGCCTTTGCTGGAGGACATGCAGGCCACCGTCATCATCCACGACGCCGCTCTGACCCCCGTCCTGACGCCGCTGATCGAGGCATCCGCCATTGCGCACCGCATCGCCGTCGGCAACGGGGCGGGCGAGCGGCGCCTGATCGCGGGCCGCCAGTCGGGGCCGGCGCTGGATACGCTGCCCTGGCCCGCGCCGGATGATCTGGCTTTGTTGATGTACACCGGCGGCACCACCGGCCTGCCCAAGGGCGTCGATCTGGCCCATTCCTGCACCGCCTTCAACGTGGCCCAGCTCAACAGCCTGGTGCCCACGCGGATGGAGCAGGAGCGCCTGCTGTGCGTCATGCCGCTTGGCCACATCTACGCCATCGCGGTCTGCCTGCACAACATCATTTACTGCCGTGGCTGCCTGGTGATCCTGCCGCGCTATTCGGTCCAGGCCGTCACCGAGGCGCTGATCGGCGAGCGCATCACCCTGCTATCAGGCGGACCGACCATGTTCATTGGCCTGCTGGCCGACGAAGGGTTCAAGCAACTGAAATTTCCCGATCTGCGCTGTAGCTACTCAGGCTCGGCGGCGCTGGCCGAAGAAACGCTCAGGCAATGGGAGCGCCTCACCGGCGCGCCGACGCTTGAAGGCTACGGCCAGACCGAAACCGCCGGCGGCGTCACCTTCAACCCGCTGAACGGCGTGCGCAAGCCCGGCTCGGTCGGCATCCCCGTGGCCGAAGCCGAGATACAAATCGTCGATACCGACACCGGCACCCAGGCGCTACCGCAAGGCCAGGCCGGGGAAATTTGCGTGCGCGGCCCGCAAAACATGCGCGGCTATCGCGGCCGGCCACAGGAAACGGCCGCCACCATTCGTGACGGCTGGCTGCATACCGGCGACATTGGCTACCTCGACGCCGACGGCTACCTGTTCATCTGCGACCGCAAAAAAGAAATGATCATCGTCTCCGGCTTCAACGTCTACCCGCGTGAAGTCGAAGAAGCGCTTTTTTTGCACCCGGAAATTCTCGAAGCCGCCGTCATCGGCGTCAGCGATTCCTACCAGGGCGAATCCCTCAAAGCCTACATCGTCCCCCGCGCCGGCAGCGTGTTGGATGCCGACGCCATCAAACAGCATTGCCGCGCTCGTCTGGCGCCCTACAAAGTGCCGCGAAAAATTGAATTCATGGAGGCGCTGCCGCGCACCAGCGTCGGCAAGCTCGACAAAAAACGCTTGCGTGTGACGGATGACGAATGACGAATGACAAAACAAGCTTCACACTCACACGCCGCGGGCGCGGTGGATTCCCATTTGTCATTCACGCTTAATTTAACCCAAGGAGACTGAAATGAAAAAATCGCTGATAGCCCTGGCCATACTGGGCGCCGCCTCCGGCGCTGCCCTGGCCCAATCCTCCGTCACACTGTTTGGCGTGGCCGATTTCGCCTACGGCAAAGCCAAGTCGATGGGCGATAAAAAGTCGCACGCCCAATCTGGCAGCATCGTCAACAGCGGCGGCGGCAGCGAACTCGGCTTCACCGGCAGAGAAGACCTGGGCGGCGGCTGGTCGGCTGGGTTCATGTTTTCAACCGAGCTTGACTTGAGAAACGGCGCCACCAACACCGGCGCCGCCGGTACCACCTGGAACCGCTCGGCCTGGGTCTCCATCGGCAACGACAAGCTGGGCACCTTCACGCTGGGCCGCAATTACTCTCCGGGGTTCATGGGGCAGGTCGTGTATGAACTGACCCACTGGTCCTACTACTCCGCGCTGGCGGCCACCTTTGGCTTTGGCGGCAACCCCCAGCCGCGCAACAGCTCGCAGATCAAGTACAGCTCGCCGTCATTTGGCGGCCTGAGCACTGAGATCGCCTACGTCGCCAAGGATGACGCCGATCCGAGAGACAACGGCACGCTTGGGGAAAGCAGCCGCTGGGCCTTGAACGTGGTCTACAACCAAGGCCCGATCAAGGCTGCCATCACCGCCGACAAGGCCAGCCACGGCGCCACCGGCGCCCCCAACGCCAACAAAACCAACTGGACTATTGGCGGCTCCTACACATTCAACAACATGTTCGCGGTGTCGGCCTCATACAACCGCACCCACAGCGCCCAGCATTGGCAAGGCGAACTCGGTCCCCGCTATGGCGCTCGGCGCTACGGCTGGGAGTTGGGCGCCAGCTTCTTCACAGGCCCCTACACCGTCACGCTGGACCTCACCCGCGACACCAAGAACGACCTGTACGGCGGCAAGAAATACACCAACGGCGTACTCGAAGGCCGCTACGCCCTGTCCAAGCGCACCTACCTGTACGGCGCCTTCCTGCGTCTGGATGGCGACAACAACTATGGGCTAGGCATCCATCACAGTTTTTAACCTGGAAACCGCAGTTGGACGCGCCCGAGCTAAGTTGTCATCGGGTGAGCTGGCAAGGGTGAGCGCTGCGGCTCCAAGGGTGCTCAGCGCACCCTTGGGCAGCGCGAACGGGCAGCGCTTTCACCCAAGCGACACGAGCATTAATTGCTGCTCAAAGCTCCCATCCCCGCCCTCCCCCAATGGAGGAAGGGGTCAGACCAAGCGCACATCACTTTCAATCGCACCCCACCGTGTAGCCTGCGCTGGGCGCCCTTTATAATAAAAGCGCTTTCGCGCGGTGGCTGTAGCTCAGTTGGTAGAGTCCCAGATTGTGATTCTGGTCGTCGTGGGTTCGAGTCCCATCAGCCACCCCATTGGCAGCCTTGCGCCTTGCACCACATCGCTGAAAGGGCGTCTGCGCGGCCCACGAAACGGCCATGAACAGGCCTTAACCCCCGTACAGGTACCTAGGCAGCCACAAAGTCATGCCGGGCCAGACGTACATGAACACCATGCACAAGATGACGATGAGCATGTAAGGCATCATGCCGGCGAAAATCTGGTTGATGGTGACGTGCGACGGCGACACGCCTTTCAGATAGAAGGCCGACATCGCCACCGGCGGCGACAAGAAAGCCGCTTGCAGATTGACGAACACCAGCACGCCGAACAGCAGCGGATCGATCTGGAAGTGCGCCAACAGCGGCAGGAAGATCGGGATGAAGATGACGATGATCTCAGTCCACTCCAGCGGCCAGCCGAGCACGAAAATGATGGCCTGCGCCAGCAGCAGGAATTGCAGCGGCGTCAAGTTCATGCCCAGCACCCATTGCTCAATCAGGCTTTGACCGCCGAGCAGGGCGAATACCGCTGAAAACAGCGCCGAGCCGACGAACAGCCAGCACACCATGGCGGTAGTCTTGGCGGTGAGGAAGACCGCTTCCTTGATGCGCTGCCAGGTCAGCGTCCTGGCTTGCCAGGCCATCAAAAACGCGCCCGCCGCGCCGACCGCAGCCGACTCGGTGGCAGTAGTAATGCCGAACAAAATCACACCCAGCACAACGAAGGTAAGGATGCCCAGCGGCATGACCGAGGACACCAGCAGGCGCAAGATTTCGAACTGCTCCGCATCCATCCTCCAGTAGTACCACAGCAGCAAGGCCAGCGTGAGCGCGCAAGTGATCCAAAAGCCGGTATAAAACGCTTCAGGCACCGGCTCCGCGTGCGCGGTGGCGACCGGCTCGCCGAGCGCTTGCAACGGCGCGTCCGCTTCGGCGTCGCTTTCGGCCCCAGGCGGCGGCTGCACGCCACCTGATTCTTGCGGCATTTCTTCTGATGCGCCGGGCGGCTCTTGCAGTCCTGGCGACGGTTGTGGCGCTGGCGGTTCAGCCAAGCCCGTTGGCGCGACTCGTTCGACGGGTTGCTCAATGGTGGGCGGCGGCGGTTCGTTGCTGGCCTGCGAATGAATGGTGACGTACCACCACGCCGTACCCAGGGTGACGACGGCCAGCAACAACGGCGTCAGCGCCTGCGCCAGCAGGCTCAGCAGCGCAAACCAGCCGACCCGCACGCCACCGGCGCCGGCAGCAAATGCGCGCCGCGGTGACGCCACCGCCAGTGTCAGCGCAGGCAGCATACGCGGCGAGTAATTGGCGGCGACGTGCGCCACCTGCGGCGTGAGCGGCGCGCGCTGCGCCTCGGGCGGCAGTTTAGGTGCGACCTTGGGCTGAATCAGCGCCCAGCCGATGACATAGGCCACGTACAGAAAGCCGAGAAAGAAACCTGGAAACATCGCCGCCGCATACAGCTTGACAACCGACTGCCCGGCCACGGCAGCGTACACGATGATCATCACCGACGGCGGAATCAGGATACCAAGCGTGCCGCCAGCGGTGATAACGCCAGCGGCCAGCCGCGTGTCATAGCCCGCGCCAAGCATCGGGCGCATGGCGATCACGCCCATCAGCACCACCACCGCGCCGACCAGACCGCTGGCGATACCCCAGAAAATGCAAATAATCATCGTTGCCACCGCCAGCGACCCCGGCACGCGGCGGAAGGCGAGTTGCACGCTGTAAAACATTTTGTCCACCAGCGCGCCGCGTTCCATGACATAGCCCATCAGCACGAACAGCGGGATCGACAGCAGCGTTTCGTTATTCATGGCGCCGAAGGTGCGCTGCACCATCAGGTCGAACACCTGGTTGTCGAGCCACGGCGTTGCCGGGTCATAGAACGCGGCGAAGCCAAACAGCATCCCCAGCCCCATCAGCGTGAAGGCGGTTGGGAATCCGAGCATGATGACGACCACGATCAGGCCGAGCATGGTCAGGCCAAGGGCGGCTTGGCTCATGAATCTGCCTGCCTGCCACGCGCGTGCGCCGCTTCCTCCAGCGCATGAGTGCGCTCAATGGCCTCGCGCCGGGCCTCGTCATCGACGTAGGTGCTGGCCGCGAGCTGTTGCTCAACCACGTCCATTTCCTCTGCATCCTGCAACCGTGGCGTCCATTCGCCAGTGCGCAGGCAGACGACGCAGCGGATGATTTCGGCCACGCCTTGCGTCATCACAATGAGGCCGGCAAGGGGAATGATGAACTTGAACGGATAAATCGGCAGCGCAGTAGCATTGAAAGTCTGCTCGTTGATACTCATCGAATACTTGAAGTACCCCCAGCCGGCCCAGGTCAGCGCGCCAATGCCAGGCAGGAAAAAAACGATGTAAAGCACCAGATCAAGCGCCGCTTGCGTTCGCGGCTTCATGCTGCCGTAGAGAAAGTCGCCGCGCACGTGCGCGTCATGCGCCAGCGCGTAGGCGCCGCACATCATGAACAGCGTGCCGTACATCATGTTGTTGGCGTCGTAAATCCACGCCGTCGGCGCATTCAGCGCATAGCGCTTGAAGACTTCGGCGCACACCACCACCATCAGCGCCACGATCAGCCAGGCAAAGGCCTTGCCCGTCCAGGTGCTGATGCGGTCGGCGGCGTGCAGCAGTTGTTGAGTGCTCATCAGTGACTCGGTTTTTCCGCGGCGGACAAAAACATGCCTTCCGGCAGAGGGCTGAAAACTTAAAGCCCCCTCCCCCTTTGTGGGGGAGGGCAGGGTGGGGGCTTGCGGCCTCGAAAGCACGCACGCGGCACATGTTTGATGCGCCCCCGCCAGCCCCCATCCCTGCCTTCCCTCAAAGGAGGAAGGAGCCAACCGACGACCCACTGCCTCGCACTACTCAAACGGGCGCATACCTTTAAATTAACGCCTATGCGCCTTCGCGCCGAATCCCAACACTTGACAAAGCCGTATCGGTATCAAGCCTTCCTCTTGGCCCCGAAATAGTGGTTGTAAGCCATGTTGAAATCGACCGTATAGTCGTTTTGCCACTGCTTGACGCGCTGCGCGTAGGCACGCTGCGAGTCAAGCACTTTCTTGAACAGCGGGTTTTCCGCCGACTTCTTGGCGATGGTCGCGTCCCAGGCCGCGAGCTGGGCGCGCAGCACGGAATCGGGCGT
Organism: Burkholderiaceae bacterium; assembly: GCA_031277295.1. Classification (GTDB taxonomy): domain Bacteria; phylum Pseudomonadota; class Gammaproteobacteria; order Burkholderiales; family Burkholderiaceae_C; genus Ottowia. The sequence goes on from JAITMV010000147.1 coordinate 9,240, forward strand.
CTTGTAAAACTTGACGCCCGCCTGCTTCATCTTCTCGTAGTCCTCGGTATTGCGGTGGATCGCCTTCCAACTCATGTCCGCGCTGGCCGCCTGCACGGCGTATTCGATCACGTTGCGCAACTCTTGCGGCAGAGCCTCGATCTTGGTCTTATTGAACAAAATCTCGAACTGCTCGCCGCTTTGGTGGAAGCTTTGCAGCATACAAACCTTGGAAACATCCGGAAAGCCGAGCGCCAGGTCACTTGAGGCGTTGTTGAACTCGGCGCCGTCGATCAGGCCGCGGTCCAGCGCCGGCACAATTTCGCCGCCAGGCAGCGGGTTTACCGCCGCGCCCATATCGGTGAATACGTCCACCGCCAGGCCGACGGTGCGAAACTTCAAACCTTTGATGTCCGTCACGCTGGCCACCGGTTTCTTGAACCAGCCCAGCGGCTGGCAGGGCATCGGCCCATAGAGATACGAAACCACATTCACATTGATCGCTTTGTAAATCTCCTCCAACAGCGCCTTGCCGCCGCCGTAGTGATGCCAGGCCAGCACCATGTTCGGGTCCATGCCAAACGCCGGCCCCGAACCCCACAGCGCCAGCGCCGAGTTCTGGCCATAGTGATAAGCGATCACACCGTGACCGCCATCGAGCGTGCCCTTGTTCACTGCCTCCAGAATCTGGAACGCGCCCACCACCGCACCGGCGGGCAGCACCTCCACTTTGAGACGGTTGCCGGCCAGATCGTTGACCTTCTTGGCAAAGTCCAGCGCGTACTCATGGAAAATATCCTTCGCTGGCCAGGTGCTCTGAATGCGCAGCGACGTCGTCTGAGCCTTGCTGATCATCGGTGCGCCGATGGCACTGGCTGCGACAGCCGCGCCAGCGCCCTTGAGCAAATTGCGGCGGCGGCTGGCAGTGGGTTGCTTTTTCATCGTGTCTCCTTGGGTCGTTTGAAAAAAATTTGATCGGGTTGCGATCAACTCACGGATTCAGCAATCGCTATGGAAGTGGTTTTTGACTTTATCACCGAATTCGTCAGCGGATATTGGTAAAAATATGGACGCTGCCCCGTCCGCGAGCCAGGCAACCCTCATGGTTCTTGAAGTCGCGAACTCAGGATCAGTGTTTTTTTGCAAGATAAGGAGAGATACGTGCAACTTCGCCCACTCGGCCGCTGCGGCCTGCAAGTTTCGCCGTTGTGCTTTGGCGGCAATGTATTCGGCTGGACGGTAGACGAGGCAACCTCGTTTCGCCTGCTCGACGCCTGGCTCGATGCGGGCTTCAACTTCATCGACACCGCCGACGTGTATTCCGCCTGGGTGCCCGGCCACGTCGGCGGCGAATCGGAAACCATCATCGGCAAATGGCTGCGCGCCAGCGGCAAGCGAAGCCGCGTCGTGCTGGCCACCAAGCTCGGCAAGCCGATGGGCGAAGGCAAACAGGGGCTTGCGCCGGCCTACATCCGGCAGGCGCTCGAAGACTCGCTGCGCCGTCTGCAAACCGATCACATTGACCTGTACCAGTCGCACGACGACGATGCGGACACGCCGCTGGAAGACACGCTAGGCGCTTTTTCCGATTTGATCGCCGCGGGCAAAGTGCGCGCCATCGGCGCATCCAACTACAGCGCGCCGCGGCTAGCGCAAGCGCTGGCAGTGGCTGAGCGGCTCAATCTGCCGCGCTACGAAAGCCTGCAACCGCTGTACAACCTGTACGACCGCAAGGTCTACGAAGAGGCGTTGGAGCCGCTGTGCGTAAAGCAAGGGCTGGGCGTAATCAACTTCTACGCCTTGGCCGCGGGCTTTCTGACCGGCAAATACCGCAGCGCCGCCGACGCCGGCAAAAGCGCGCGCGGAGCCGCGACCACGGCCAAATACCTGAACCCGCGCGGCCTGCGCATTCTCGCCGCGCTCGATGAAGCGGCCGCGCGATACAACGCCACGCCGGGCCAGATCGCGCTGGCCTGGCAGATGGCCCGCCCTGGCATCACCGCGCCGATTGCCAGCGCGACCTCACTGCAACAGCTTGGCGAACTGGCAGCAGCCGTGCAACTAAAACTCGACCCCGCCACCATTGCCGCGCTCGACGCCATCAGCGCGCAATAAAGCGCCGAACCCATCCAGGTGTATTTCCTGGTGCGGCTCGCTCACCACGCCCGTCCCATCCCACAATCGGGTGAACTGTAGGGGCGAAAAATTTTTCGTCCTTCGGTTGTCACACTATCCAGCAAGCGTAGGGCGGGGTTCACCCCAATACCGTTCAGTTAACGACATGAACCTTTATTTCGTCATTCCCGCGCAGGCGGGAATCCAACGGCGTCACGCCTTGGAACTGGCTTTTTTTGCGCATGCCGCGTGGATTCCCGCCTGCGCGGGAATGACGACACTCATCGGTCTGTGCGCTTAAGTGACCAGTATTGGGGTTCACCCCGCGCCGCCATTGCGCTGTTTCACGAAACCGGGGGGTGGCGCCCTACGCTTGGTTCAACCTAGAAACCGTAGTTGGACGCGCCCTCGGGCGGCCTGATCGGGTGCGTAGCGCGCTCACCTAAGTGGTGACGGTCATCGAAGCCACAAAAGCCAATGTTCATGCGGGTTTCCTGAAGATGACAAGCGATCAACTGCGGTTTCCAGGATGATATGCACATACCACAGGGAAAGCAACGCGGCCACACTCCAGCAGTCCGGTTGCCCTATCCGCGCTTGGGTTACGGTGCTTCTACCCATGCCGCGTGTGGAGCGGATAGTGTAAAAGCACGGCCCCGTGAAACCGAAATGCCCGCGCCCAGTGTCGGCACAGAATGAAGCAATTGCTTACAAAAAATAACAGACTTCTGGCGCGAATGAAGGTATAAGTAAGCGAGCCACCGCACGCAGACCGTGTGGCGGATTTCGAGACCACCAGCCCGCGGGCGGTGGCCGGTTTCAACCCCGTGCCGCGAAAGGCACACCTGACTCAAGGAATTTTTCATCATGGCAACAGACATGTTCATGCGCATTGAAGGCGTCAGCGGAGAGTCCAAGGATACCAATCACAAGGATTGGACGGACATTGAATCGTTCTCATGGGCGGCGACGCAGCCGGGAAGCATGGTCAGCGGCGGTGGTGGTGGCGTCGGCAAGGCGAGCTTTCGCGACCTGCGGGTGGTCGCGCTCATCGACAAGGCGACCCCCGCAATCCTGAAGTACTGCATCAGCGGCAAGCACCTGAACAAGGTCGAAATTGCGCTCTGCAAAGCTGGCGGCTCGCAGATCGAGTACACCCGCATCACACTGGAAGAAGTGATGGTCACCTCGGTGGAGTACTCAGGGGCTCGCACTTCGGACGTGGTGCCCATGATTTATGGCTTCCAGGCGGCTAAGGTGAAGCAGCAGTACTGGGAGCAGACCGACAAGGGCGGCAAGGGCCCCGAAACCCAAGTGGGCTGGAACATCAAGGAAAACAAGGAAACCTGAACGGTTTCTTACCTACATCCGCGACGCTTCTCTCAAATGATTGTAGACGTCGCGACAGCCCAACCTGTTATGACCACTTCGTGTTGATACTGTTTTCTCTGAAGCAGCTTATCCGCAGGTGGCTAACCACACCACTAACTACTAGCAAGGAAAGCCAAGACAATGGCAACAAGTGCTGCAATAGTCGGTATGTCCGATACAGAAAAAATAGGAGAGGCTATGCGCCGAGCATTGCCATATGTTTCTCCTGAAGCTCAATCGATTATAAAATCCCTTCTTCAACCACAAACCCTTGCAATCATTGCAGGCACGTTGGCTGTATGGGCAGGTTCGCACGCCTTTGGCGTTGGAGAAATCGTAGACATCATACTCCTCGGGGTTGGCATCGCCACGCTAGGTTTTGCTGTTTTTGAGGGTGCATCTGAACTTTACGAGTTTACCGTTGGCGCAACTCGCGCCCATTCGGACGGAGACCTGGAAAATGCTGGGCGGCATTTCGCACGCGCTGTGACGCTTTTGGGCGTCTCGACGCTTCAAGCGATTTTGTTGCGGGGGCAAGGAAGGACTGTGGCAGCTCGCAGCTCACCCAAAGTCTATCCACGCCCCTACGTTGGGCCTCCACCTCCTGCTGGAAATCAACTTCGAATTTCTCGTCCGGCGCAGATAATTGGAGGCCACGCAGGAAAAACCTCTGTTTATGGTGTAATTCAAGTGGCACGCAATCAGTCGCTTACAGAGCAACAAGTAACTCTGTTCCATGAACTTGTGCACCGTTATTTTTCGCCGCGTTTTGGGCCTTTTCGACAGATCAGAGCAGAAATACGCATGTCCGCCTATTCACGATTAGCATTATTGCGCTACCTGGAAGAAGCTCTAGCCGAAGGCTATGGGCAACTGATGGTGCACGGCTTGGCAAGAGCGCTTGGCGCTATTAAATTTCCGATTCAAGGCGGATATGTAACCGCTTCTCAACTTACCAATGAAGGACTTATCATCGGAACGATCACGCTTAGCGGAACATTATTTTATATATCAATATTTTTAGGTCCCATCCCTAATTCTGAATTATGATTGAAAAAGACGAGGCCATCGAAATTGCACGAAAACGTGCTACTGAAAACAACTGGAGATTTGGAGAGCCATTGAATGTATTCACCCGTCGCAATTGGTCAGGCGTGACCATTCGCTTCGAGATTGAGACGAATGCAGGTAGTCTTGGCACCAAAGCGATATTTGTCATAGATGCCAAAACAGGTGAAATTATTTCCGAAGGATATATACCGCGTTGAATATAATCGAAATTTGAGCCGTGATTGAACAAGATCAGACCATCGAAATTGCACGAAAACGTGCTGCTGAAAAAAACTGGGGATTTGCTGAACCACTAAATGTATTCACCCGCCGAAACTGGTCAGGCGTAGTCACTCGCTTCGAGATTGAGACGAATACAGGTAGACGTGGCACCAAGGCATTATTTGTCATAGATGCCAAAACAGGTGAAATTATTTCTGAAGGATATATACCGCGTTAAAATACACCTGAATCCGTGCCCTCAAGAGAGAAAATACAATCACCCGGCAGGTGAACCTCTCTCCTCTTGAGGTCACGGATTCAGAATGTAGATAAGATCCGAACCATGATTGAACAAGATCAAGCCATCGAAATTGCACGAAAATATGCCGAGGGAAGGAAATGGAGATTTGGTGGCCCCTTTAATGTACTCATCCGTCGCAACTGGTCGGGTACAATCCGTCATTTCGACATTGAGACGAATGCAGGGAGCTTAGGTACCAAGGCATTTTTTGCCATAGACGCCAAAACAGGCAGGATTATATCTTCAGCATACATTCCGCGCTGAGCATAACAAGGACCGTAGTGTGTAGAATTATTTGAAACCGTCTTCCTTGCCCTTCAATCGTGTCTCATTTTTAAGCGCGCGGTTAGGGGCGTGTCCTGCGGATTTCCGCCTCCCTGCCGAATGAAGATTTGGTTCATGGTTTTTCCGGCTTCGCCCACCACGTCTCCATCGCCCAAGTCACTCCCTGAAAGTACGGCGGCGTCACCTCGGGTTTTTGCAGCCGCCAGGCGTTATAGACCATCCGGTGCGCGGGCGCGTACCACTGGGGCAGCAGGTAATGGCTGTGGCTGACCACGCGCTCCAGCGCGCGGCAGGCGGCCAGAAAATCAGGCTTGCTCGACGCGCCCACCATGTGGCTGATGAGGCTGTCGATGGCGGGATTCTTGACGCCGGCAAAGTTGCCCGAATCCTCGGTATCGGCGGCCTGGCTGCCGAACAGGTCGGCATATTCCTGTCCCGGATTGGGCGTGCCGGGAATGTTGAGCGAGATGATGTCGAAGTCAAACTTCCGCAGCCGCTGCTGGTACAGCGCGTAATCGACGATGCGGATGCTTAGGCGCACGCCGAGTTTTTCGAGACTGCGTATCCACGGCCCCGCAACGCGTTGGGCGGCGCCTTCGCCGCTGTCCAGATATTCCAGCCTCATCGTTTTGCCCTGGGCATTGCGCAACTGGCCGTCTTGCACCGTCCAGCCGGCTTCGGCCAGCAGTTGCCGCGCGCGGCGCAGGTTTTCGCGCAAACCGCCGACGGCGGGATCGGCGGGCCGGTCGGTGCGTGGCGGCGCGTAGGCGGGGCCGAACGCGGCCGGCGGAATGTGCGCCCGCCAAGGCTCCATCAGCGTCAGTTGCGCGGCGTTGGGCATACCGCTGGCGGCACATTCGGTGTTGCCGAACAGACCGCTGACGCGGGCATAGGAGTTGTAGAACATCTGCCGGTTCATCCACTCATAATCAATCGCCAGCCCCAGCGCCTCGCGCACGCGCGTATCGGCCAGCAGCGGGCGGCGGCTGTTGAGCACGTAGCTTTGAAAGCCGGTCGGCAACTGGTGGCGGAATTCGCCCTTGACGAGTTCGCCGCTTTTGAACTTGGGGCCGCCCACGCGCCGCTTCCAGTCACCGGCGGAGTAAAAAACCATCAGATCGAATTCGCCCGCTTTCAGCGCCTCCAACTGCGCCGTGTTGTCCTTGTATATCTTGATCGTGATGCGGTCAAAGTTGGCCGTACCGCGCTTGACGCCCAGGTTGCGCGCCCAATAGTCCGGATCGCGCGCGTAGGTAATGTCCTTGCCGAACTTCACCGGCCCGATGCGGTACGGCCCCGAACCGATTGGCTCGTCCATTACCACCTGGTCAAACGGCTTGCCCTCTCCCCACTTTGGGCTGAACACCGGCAGACCGCCCACGGTCAGCGGCAGTTCGCGGTTCGGGCGCTTGAAGCGAAAGCGCACCGTGCGCGCGTCCAGCACGTCAACGCCATCGACATCGATCAACAGCGTCTTGTACGACGGCGTCACGTGGGGGCCGATCAGCGTGTCGTAGCTGTATTTCACATCCTGCGCCGTCACCGGATCGCCGTTGTGAAAACGCGCCTCGGGCCGCAGGCGGAAGGTGGCCGACAGGCGGTCGGGCGGCACCGCCACGTCCTCGGCCAGCAGGCCATAGGCGGCGCCGGATTCGTCCAACGAGCTGGCCAGCAAGGTATCGAACAACAGATCGCTCAGATAAGCCGGCGCGCTGCCCCGCATGGTGAACGGGTTGTATTTGTCGAAGGTCGAATTGCGCAGGCCGCTGACCAGCCGGACCTCGCCGCCCTTGGGCGCGGCCGGGTTGACGTAGCCGAAGTGCTCGAAGCCGGGTGGGTATTTCAGATCGTCCCACAGCGCGTAGCCGTGAGCGGCCCAGGCGGCCGCGGGAGCGGCGGCAAGCAGACAAGACAATAAAAAACGCATGCGACAATTCTGAGCGATTTTCTTAAAGGAGCCTCCACGCATGACTACCACCCCACCCAGCGGCTTTCTGGCGGGCAAAAAACTGCTGATTACCGGCGTATTGTCCAACCGTTCCATCGCCTACGGCATTGCCAGAGCCTGCCGGGCGCAAGGGGCGGAGCTGGCGTTCAGCTACGTGGGCGAGCGGTTCAAGGAGCGCATCACCGGCTTCGCCGCCGAATTTGGCAGTCAACTGGTGTTCGACTGCGACGCCGGCAGCGACGAGCAGATCGAGCGCATGTTCGCCGAGCTGTCCCAGACTTGGCCCAGCTTCGATGGCTTCGTGCATGCCATCGGCTTTGCCCCGCGCGAGGCCATCGCCGGCAACTTCTTCGACGGTCTGACGCGCGAGAACTATCGCATCGCCCACGACATCAGCGCCTACAGCTTTGCCGGCATGGCCAAGGCCGCTTTGCCTTACCTGAGTAACAAAGCCGCCCTGCTGACGTTGACTTACTTGGGCGCGCTGCGCAGCATTCCCAACTACAACACCATGGGCCTGGCCAAAGCCAGCCTGGAAGCCAGCGTGCGCTACATGGCCGAGGCGCTGGGCGGCAAGGGCATCCGCGTCAACGGCATCAGCGCCGGCCCCATCAAAACACTGGCGGCCAGCGGCATCAAGGACTTCGGCAAACTGCTCGGCTACGTCGCCAGCGCCGCGCCGCTGCGCCGCAACGTCACTATCGACGACGTCGGCAACGTCGCCGCTTTTTTGCTGTCCGACCTGGCCGCTGGCGTGACAGCCGAAATCACCTATGTTGACGGAGGCTTCAGCCAGACGGCGGGGTTGTCGGCGGATATGGTGGATTGATCGATCAGGCGTTCAGGGCGGCGCCTCATGCAGTTCACACGGGTGAGCGTGCCTTTGAGTTTGGGATGGGCTGCGAGGCGCAAAGCGCGAGGTTTTCATTTGCCGATGCAAAAGCGCGAAAAAATCGCGCCTAGCAGATCATCGGCGCTGAAAGTGCCGGTAATTTCGCCTAAGTGGTTCTGCGCCAGCCGCAGTTCCTCGGCCAATAGATCAAGCATGGGGGGCTGACTGCCCAAGTGCGTGGCGGCGGTGTCCAGGTGGGCGGCGGCAGTGCTTAGGGCTTGCAGATGGCGCTGACGGGCGATGAACTGCCCCTCACCCGCGCCGGCCTGCCAGCCGGCCATATCCAGCAGACGCTGGCGCAGCACATCCAGGCCGTCGCCGGTTTTGGCTGACAGCGCGATGCCGTCGCCGACCGGCTGCACGCCAAGCGCGGCGTCGCGTTTATTCCACACGTGCAGCACCGGGACGCCGCGCGGCAAACGCGCGGTCAGCGTGGCGGCGATGCGTCTGTCCTCGGCGACGTAAGCGAAGTCGGATTGGCGCGTCAGATCGTGCAGCAGCAGCACGATGTCGGCCGATTCGATGTGTTGCCAGGCACGCTCGATGCCGATGCGCTCGACCTCGTCGCCGGCTTCGCGCAGACCGGCGGTGTCCAGCACGTGCAGCGGCACGCCGTGGATCTGGATGGTTTGCTGTACCGTGTCGCGGGTGGTACCAGCGACCGGGGTGACGATGGCTAATTCAGCTCCGGCCAGCGCGTTCAGCAGCGAGCTTTTGCCCGCGTTGGGCTGGCCGGCGATGACTACCTTGATGCCCTCGCGCAGCAGTGCGCCCTGGTGCGCGCGCGTTTGCACGTCGCGCAGGTTTCGCTGCAATTGGGTCAACCGACCGTGTACGTCGTGCGTGTGCAGAACGTCGGTTTCTTCCTCGGGGAAGTCGAGCGTGGCCTCGATCAGCAGGCGCAGGCTAATCAGGCCATTGAGCAGTACACGGACGGCGTTGGAAAACTCACCCGCTAGCGAGCGGCTGGCCGAGCGCGCCGCCGCCTCGGTACTGGCATCGATGAGGTCCATCACCGCCTCGGCCTGGGCCAGATCGAGCTTGTCGTTGAGGAAGGCGCGCTCGGTGAATTCACCCGGTCTTGCCAGCCGCAGGCGAGGCAGGCGCGCTGCGCCGGTGGCCGGATCAACTCCCGCCGCCGCTTGCAGGCAGCGCGCCAGCAGCAATTGCAACACCACCGGGCCACCGTGGGCTTGCAGCTCCAGCACATCCTCGCCGGTGTACGAATGCGGGGCCGGAAAGTACAGCGCCAGTCCACGGTCGATGGCACTGCCCTCGGCATCGAGAAACGGCCCGTAAACGGCTAGGCGCGGCGTCAGATCGCGCCCAGTGAGGGCGCGTGCCAGCGGCATCAGGCCGGCACCCGAAACGCGCACGATACCGACCGCGCCGCGCCCTGGGGCGGTGGCGATGGCGGCGATGGGGTCGGACGACATTGGCGCGATTGTCGGTGACTGGCGCCGACCGGATCACCATTCCAACGCACATGATCTGTGAGTTGGTCTGGGTGCTGCTGAACGGCTACAAATTGAAACCGTGGGACGTTTTGCGGAGCATAACCAGAATGGTTCAACCTGGAAACCGTAGTTGAACGCGCCCGAGCAGGCTGTCATCGGGTGGGCTGGCAAGACGCGACGAGGCCGCGCACTCGTGTGCTTAGGCGAGGAGCTTTCGCCGCCAGCGCGCCAAAAGCCCAAAGTTTTGGCGGCCTGATCATCGGGTGCGTAGCACGCTCACCCAAGTGGTGAAGGTGATTGGAACCACGAAAGTCAACGTTCACGCGGCTTTCCTGAAGGTAACAAGCGGTCAACTGCGGTTTCCAGGTTCAAAGTGCCCGAAAAGACACCTGCCCTTCGGCTTGGGTCGAAATCGGGCGATTTGGCGCGCTAGTCGCTTGCAGGGGCGAAGTAGCCCATGCGACGCGCCCGACGTGCCAACTCATTCCGAAAAGCGACCCAACGCAACCTCGAAAAGACTATGAACACGTTCTCAGAACGTGTTCACGATCTCGGCGTGAGGTGTGCGGGATGCGGATTGGGATGGGCTGCAAGGCGCAATCCGCAGCCAATGGCCCGTGTCATTGGCAAGGATTGCAACGCCGCAGAGCGTCCTAAGCCCGCGCCCGCCCGCCCGCGCCGGGGTCGTGAACACGTTCTCAGAACTTCGGCAGGTTGAACTGCGGCGGCACGCCCATGCGGATGTTGATGAGCCACTGCTGTGCAATGGTCAGGATGTTGTTGGTGACCCAGTACAGCACCAGACCGGATGGGAAGAAGAGGAACATCACGCTGAACACCAGCGGCATGATCCACATCATCTTGGCTTGCATGGGATCGGGCGGCGGTGGGTTGAGCGCGGTTTGCAGCAGCATGGTGAGCGTATACACCACCGGCAAAATGAAGTACGGGTCGGTAGCCGCCAGGTCATGAATCCACAAAATCCAAGGTGCGCCGCGCATTTCGACGGACGACAGCAGCACCCAGTACAGCGCGATGAAGACCGGCATCTGCACCAGCATCGGCAGACAGCCGCCCAAAGGATTGACTTTTTCTTCGCGGTAGAGGCGCATCATCTCGGTTTGCATCTGGCGCGGGTCGTCTTTGAGGCGCTCGCGCATTTCCATGATGCGCGGGTTGACGGCCTTCATTCTGGCCATGCTGGAAAAGGCTTTGGCGTTGAGCGGGTAGAACACCACTTTGAGCAGTACCACCAGCGCCACGATGGCCCAGCCCCAATTGCCCAGCACGCCGTGCAACTTGGCCAGCAGCCAGTACAGCGGCTTGGAAATCAAGGTGAACATGCCATAGTCCTTGACCAGTTCCAGGCCGGGGGCGATACCTTCTAGCGCTTGTTCTTCCTGCGGGCCGACGAATAGCCGCGCCTCGGTGCTGTATGTGGCGCCCGGCGCAACCGTGCTGGCTTGCGCGATCATGCCAGCGGCGTACAGGTTGGCGTCGATCTTGCGCGCGAAGTTTTCGTGGTTCTGACCCGTCGGCAGCAGCCAGGCGCTGGCGAAATAGTGTTGCACCATCGCGACCCAACCGTCGGGCGAGGAAGCGGCGAAATCGGCCTTGCCTTTGTCGATATCGGAGAAATCGATCTTTTGGAACTTCTTGGCGTCGGTGTAAAAAGCCGGGCCGGTAAAGGTGAAATAAAACGATGATTCACCCGTCGGCTTGTTGCCGTCGCGCACCAGTTGCACGTAAAGTTGCGGGCTGACCGACTGGCCGCCGGCGTTGACTACCTCGTGCTTGACATCGATGACGTAGGAGCCGCGCTTGAGCGTGTAAATCTTGTTCAGGCGCACGCCGCCTACCTCGGGCGACTCGAAGCGCAGCGTCAGCGTATCGGCACCATCGGCCAGCGCGCGTTCGCCGCTGAAGGTCATCGGTGTCTTGTGGTTGGGAAACGGACCGCCGATCAGGCCGGACTGGGCCTGGTATACCCGCTCGGCGCTGGTGTCCAGCAACACAAAGGGCTGCTCGGGATGCTCTTGCGCCGGATACCTGAAAAATTCGCTTTTGACGATTGAGCCGCCCTCAGTGTCGAACGCCAACCTGAGCACGTCGGTGCTGACCTCGATGCGTTCGCGCGCGATGGCCGCGGCAGCCGGACTGGCGGACGCATCGGCGGTGACCACGCTCGGCGCGCCGGGTTGGGGTAGGGCGGTTGTGGACGCCGCGGCGGCCGGCGATACCCCGGAAGCCGGTGCGCTGGCCGTGGCTGCCGGCTGCGATGCACCGGGAAAGAAGGTGGCCGAGCGACCGTTATAGACCTGCCACTGATCCCACAACATGATTAGCGAGAAGGCAAAGACCACCCACAGGATGGTACGGCGGATGTCGTTCATGATGGGCGGCGAGGCAACTCCGACGCGGCGCGCTTGCCGCCGGTCAGAAAAGTAAAGAAATGGGGCGGATCGGAGGGCACCGGATCGCAGCCGCCAGCGCACCACGGATGGCAACGCGCCAGCCGACGCAGCGTCAGGTAGCTGCCAGCGGCCGCGCCGTGGCGCTCAAGCGCCTCAATTCCATAGCGCGAGCAAGTCGGCTCGAACCGGCAGGCCGAACCGAGCCAAGGCGACAGCAGCAGGCGGTAGGCTTTGATAAGACCGATCAGCAGATCGCGGATCACGCGATACCTCCTGGTGCAAACAATTGCAGCAATTCGGCGCGCACGGCGCGCTTTAGCGCATCCGAACGTGCGCTGGGAAACTGTGCTGGTGCGAACGCCGAGCGCAAGCGCACCAAATGAGCGCCCGTGCTCAGGACAGGCATCAGGTTCTGGGCCACGGCGTAAACTTGTCGGCGGATGGCGTTGCGCGTCACCGCCCGGCGTGCCCAGCGCTTGGGCGTCATGGCTCCGAGCCAGACCGTGCCGGCGGGAGCGAACAGGGACGCGCCATCAGGTGTTTGTGTGGGCGCGGTCAGCCGATGCAGCGCGAAGTGGGCAGTGCGCGCGACTGCCCGCGTGCCGAGCAAAACCTGGAATTGCGCCCGCGTGCGCAAATGCCGGACGCGCGTGGCGTGGGTCATGCACGGGCGATGGCTACCGCGCCACAACTTCTCAGAACTTGTGGACAAACTCTCAGACGGCCAATCGTTTGCGACCTTTGGCCCGGCGCGCCTTGATGACCGCGCGGCCGCCGCGAGTCTTCATGCGGACTAAAAAGCCGTGCGTGCGTGCGCGGCGCGTCTTGGAAGGCTGATACGTGCGTTTCATGATGAGGAGCGTCCTATGAATAGATGTGGCAATGTGTGCGATCTTTGATGATGATCGCGAAACGCACACACAAACAGCATTCCCGCCGCTGATCCGGCGTGCCGCAAGGCGAAACCGCCCATGCTCGACCACGACGAGGAAAACCGCATATTATGACATTCCCTCAAGGCGCTGACGTACTCGCGTACTCGCGCGCCTTGATCCCTCGGGTAAACGCACCCACTGGTCATAAGAACCTGTCCACGGTCTTCTCGGGAACCCCGAAAAGACCGTGGACAGGCTTTAAGAACGTGTTCACGATCCCGGCGCGGGCGTGCGGGCGCGGGCTTAGGACGCTCTGCGGCGCAAGCAATCCTTGCCAATGACACGGGCCATTGGCTGCGGATTGCGCCTTGCAGCCCATC
>JAITMV010000156.1 GCA_031277295.1 Burkholderiaceae bacterium
AGCGGAAACAAGATCAGCCACAACAGATCGACCAGATGCCAGAACACGGCGGCGGTTTCGATGGCGTGCGCGTTCAACGCCGCCCCGCGCTGGCGCGCCAAGCCGACGCCGGTCAGACCCAAGGCCAGCAGCCCCGCCAGCACGTGCAGCAGATGAAAGCCGGTGAGCAGAAAGTAGAAGTCGAAAAACAGATTCGTCGATAGCCCAATACCTTGCGCCGCCTTGTCGGCGTATTCCACCAGCTTTAACGCCACGAAACCCGCACCGCCCGCCATGCACGCGCCAAGCCAGCCGAGCGCCGCGCCGCGTTTATTGGCGCGTGTTGCCAGCACGGCGCGCGCCACACACCAACTGGCGGTGAGCAGCAACGCGGTGTTGATCGCCCCGGCGCTGACATCGAGTTGCCGCTGTGAGGCATCGAACAATTCCAGATGCCGCAGTCGCATGAAAGCGAACACGGTAAACAGCAGGCCGAAGGTCGCGCCTTCGAGCAAGATGATGTACCAGATGAACAGATCGCCGGACAGCCGCGGCGCGGCGCTCGTATTCATGCCCGCGACGGCTGGCTGCTGCTGCCGGCTACGGTCAGCAGCGCCTGCATATACCTACCCCACAAACGCCTTCATCACCAGCGCCACGACGCCCGCGACGATCACGCCCACCATCCATTTGAGCAGCAGAACGTCGGACTTCAGCGGTGCAAGGGCAAGCGGGAGGTCGTTGTTGGTTATCGATTCGGTGCCGGAGGCTGTGTCCCGCATGACGGCCATCACAGCCTCGGCCTGCTTCTCGGGCATGCCGGAGGCTTGCAGGGTCTGGACGATTTTGAATGTATCGACCGCGGCGCTCATGTTCTCAGTGTATCACTACACAACAAAGCGGCACAGGGGCGGTCCGCAACTATGGCCGACTGGCCGAGGGGCCGTTGTCGGCCACCGCCATCAACGCCACCGGTTCGGGTTGCAGCAACGTGCCCTGGCGCAGCCCCTTGAACGTGGCGATGACGAGTAGCGCGATGGCCAGCGAAGCCAGCGCCAGCGCGATCATGGCCACGGTCTGCGCCGCCGGGTGCCGCTCGGCCAGCCGCAACGACAGTGCCGCGAAGGCCGCCAGCGGAAAGCCGAGCGACCAGAACGCGACCGAAAACGGCTGCGCCAGCATACGCCGGCCCACGTGCAGGCTCCACAGCAGAAAGAACAGCGCCACGCCCCAGCACATCCACGCCAACGCATCGGGCGCGCCCAACTGCAAGGCGCTGCTGCCGATTACCGCTGGCGGCGCGATGGTGATGAAGGTGGCCGGCAATTGCGGCGTTGGCCACGGCCCCTGCGTGACGATGCGCGCCAGCAGCAGCGCCAGCAGCACCGGCCACAGCAGCACGCCCAGCCCGAATTGCGCCGCCGCCCAGCCGTCCGCGTCCAGGCTGACGCCTGCCAGCGGCGCCAGCACGTTGCCCACCACCGGCACGATCAGCGCTGGCGTCAGCGCGTTCCAGCCCGGCTGCCGTTTGGGGTCGGTATCCAGCCAGCGCGCCAGCACCCACAGCGTGATGCCGAATTGCCCCACCGAGCCAATCCACCACAGCGCCGCCAGCCAACCGCTGGCCCCCAGCAATGTCACGCCGCAAGTTGTCAGCAGAATCAGCGATACCGGGATGGCGGCAAAAAAGGCGTGTCGCACCGGGTGCTTGAGGTCAGCCGCCACCGCATCCGCATACCGCTGCCAGCGCCACAGCGACAGCAGCGCCAGCAAGGTGAACATCAGCGCCGCCGCGCCCGCCGCTACCAGCGCAATCGCCGTCGCCGCATCGCCCAGCACTGGCGCCGCGCGCGCCCACGCCAGCGCCAGGCCGCACAGGCTCATGACGATGGCAAACCAGTGCGCAGTGAGGTATTTCAGGGCGTCGGGGCGGTAGGACATGGGGTGATTATGGGGCGCGCTGCACCCCGGCAAACACGGGGCGGCGTCCACGTTGGCCCCGGTCAGCGCCAAGCCGACGCGCTGGCCGCGCAGGGCAGGGCGTTCTTGCAACCGTAGTTGGACGCGCCCGACGGCGGCCAGGCTCGAGTGTGCAGCGCGCTTACCCAAAAGGTGAAGATGATTGAAGTCCCGAAAGTCGGACGCTCATGCGAACTACCCGAAGGTAACAAGCGGCGGGCTGCCGTTTCCAGGATCATGCACTCGCCGTGATCGCCGGCTAATCAAACTTCACCCGCGGGTCCACCCACACGTAGCACAGGTCGTTGACCAGCTTGGTCACCAGCCCGATCAGGGTGAACAGAAACAGCGTGCCCAGCACCACCGGATAGTCGCGCCGGATCACGCTTTCGTAACTGAGCAGGCCCAGGCCGTCAAGCGAAAACAGTGTCTCGATCAGCAGCGCGCCGGTAAAAAACGCGCCGATGAACGCGGCCGGAAAACCGGTGACAATCGGAATCAGCGCGTTGCGCAGCACGTGCCCCCACAGCACCTGCCGCTCGCTCAGGCCCTTGGCGCGCGCGGTCAGCACGTATTGCTTGCGGATTTCTTCCAGAAAACTGTTCTTGGTCAGCATGGTGGTAACTGCAAAACTGCCCATCACCATCGCCGTTACCGGCAGCGTGATGTGCCACAGGTAATCGGCGATCTGGCCGCCCAAACTCAATTCGTCGAAGTTCGCCGAGGTCAGCCCGCGCAGCGGAAACCACTGCAACTGCCCGCCAAACACCACCAGCAGCGCCAGGCCCAGCACAAAGCCCGGAATCGCATAGCCGAGCAGCACCAGCAGCGTCGTCGCCAGATCAAAGCGCGAGCCGGCGCGCACCGCCTTGGCAATGCCCAACGGCACGGCCACCAGATAGCTGATGAAAAACGTCCACAGGCCGAGGCTGATGGACACCGGCAGTTTTTCCCGGATCAGTTGCCACACGTCCTTGTTCTGGAAAAAACTGCGCCCCAGATCAAAGCGCGCGAACTGCCCAAGCATCTGCGTGAAGCGCTGGTGCGTCGGCTTGTCGAAGCCGTAGAGCTTTTTGATTTCTTCCAGCCGCTTGTCGTCCACCCCTTGAGCGCCGCGATAAATCGATCCGCCCTCCGCGCCTGCCCTGCCGGCCCCTGACCGGGCTTCGGCCAGATACTGCTCCACCGGCCCGCCCGGAACGAACTGAATCACCGCGAAGGTGACCAGCAGCACGCCAAACAGCGTGGGCAGCATCAGCAGCAGGCGTTTGAGGATGTAGGC